>NZ_JASAUT010000043.1:0-66934 GCF_029952935.1 Bradyrhizobium sp. Mp19
GCTCGCCCGTAATTTTTTGGCCGCTGTTCATCTCGCCGCTCTCGTCGCATATTGGCTCAATTGAGTCTGGACCCTAACACGCCGCAGCTGTTCGTCGACATCGATCGCGTCAAGGCGCAGAAGCTCGGCGTTCCGATCGCCAACATCAACGACACGATCCAGACCTATTTTGGCTCCACCTACGTCAACGACTTCAACCTGTTCGGCCGCACCTATCATGTCACCGCGCAGGCCGACCTGCCGTTCCGGAAGGACAGCCCCGATCTTGCCCGGTTGCGTACCCGCAACGTTGCCGGCGACATGGTGATGCTCGGCAGCATCGTGGACTTCAAGGACGTCTCGGGACCCGACCGCGTTGCGCGCTATAATCTGTACTCGGCGTCCGAACTGCAGGGTGAGCCGGCACCGGGCGTGAGCTCGACGACGGCGCTCAACACCATCAAGCAACTCGCCGACCAGACCTTGCCGTCGGGCTTCTCCTTCGAATGGACCGATCTGTCCTATCAGCAGGTGACGGGCGGCAATGCCGGCCTCTACGTGTTCCCGATCTGCGTGCTTTTCGTCTATCTGGTGCTGGCCGCTCAATACGGTAGCTGGACGCTGCCGTTCGCGGTGATCCTGATCGTGCCGATGTGCCTGTTCGCGGCCACCATCGGCGTGCGCATCATGGGCCAGGACGTCAACATCCTGACCCAGATCGGCTTCGTGGTGCTGGTGGGGCTTGCGGCCAAGAACGCGATCCTGATCGTCGAATTCGCGCGCGACATCGAGCTCGAGGGCCGGCCGCGGCTGGACGCGGTGATCGAGGCCTGCCGGCTCCGCCTGCGGCCGATCCTGATGACCTCGTTCGCCTTCATCCTCGGCGTGCTGCCGTTGGTGGTGTCGACCGGCTCGGGTTCCGAGATGCGTCAGGCGGTCGGCGTCGCCGTGTTCTTCGGGATGCTCGGTGTCACGCTGTTCGGCCTGATCTTCACGCCGATCTTCTACATGGTGGTGCGCAACCTTGCGGAAGGAAAGAACGAGGGCAAGAAGGATCAGACGACCGCGGCTGCAGCCGAGTGAACCGCCCCGGGTTCCCCTGCGTCAGCGGGCATGCGGTTATTGGTCCGCGTGTGCCACCCTGCCAGCCGCAAGACCGAGGGGCGACTGGCTTTTCCGGACCGATGGAGTACGCTTTCTCGAGTGGCCGCGTGCGTGCTGCGCGGAGAGCTTGATTAGCCGACTTCAAGCTGAAGCCCGACGCCGGGATCTGACAGATGGTGCAGCAGTTGCTGAACGTCGCGTACTCGCATGGTAGCTCTCAGGTGTTGTGGGCGGACGGCGAGCGCGTGTTCAGCCGAGGCTGGCGACTGGATGACAATGGCAACCGGCTCGCCGTTCTGCTCGTTGCTCCTGCCGCCGACCAACCGTCGCGCTCAAGGCTCGATCGCCTCACGCACGAATACGAGCTGAAGGATGAGCTCGATAGCGCATGGGCGGCACGGCCGCTCGGTCTCATACGTGACGCCGGTCGGACCGTGTTGGTGATCGATGATCCGGGCGGCGTGCCGCTCGACCATCTGCTCGGTGCGCCCATGGATGTAGGGCGCTTTTTGCGGCTGGCTGTCGCTATCACTTCGGCTCTGGGAAAGCTTCATCAGCGCGGGCTTATTCACAAAGACATCAAGCCAGCCAATATCATGGTGGACTGCGCAGATGGAGAGGTGCGGCTCACCGGGTTTGGTATCGCATCGCGCCTGTCCCGCGAGCGGCAGGCTCCCGAACCGCCCGAGACCATCGCCGGTACGCTTGCCTACATGGCGCCTGAACAAACCGGGCGGATGAACCGCTCGGTCGATACCCGCAGCGATCTCTACGCCCTCGGCGTCACGCTGTATCAGATGCTCACGGGTGTCCTGCCCTTCACAGCGGCCGCCCCGATGGAGTGGGTGCACTGCCATATTGCAAGATCACCAGCGCCTCCCAGCGAGTGGTCAACGAATCTCCCAGGCATCGTCTCCGCGATCATTATGACGCTGCTCGCCAAGACGGCTGAGGAGCGTTACCAGACAGCTGCCGGCGCCGAGAGCGATCTACGGCGTTGCCTAGCTGAATGGGAAGGCCGACGCGACATCAACGAATTCCCGCTCGGGGAGCACGACACTCCAGACCGGCTGCTGATTCCCGAGAAACTGTATGGTCGGACTGCCGAGATCGATACCCTGCTTGCTTCCTTCCATCGTATCGCCGCCGGCGGCAGGCCGGAGTTGATGTTGGTTTCCGGATACTCTGGCGTCGGCAAATCCACAGTCGTCAACGAGCTTCAGAAGCGGCTCGTTTCGCTTCGTGGCCTTTTTGCATCGGGCAAGTTTGACCAGTACAAGCGCGACATTCCTTATGCCACACTTGCACAGGCCTTCCAGAGCCTGATCCGCCCGCTGCTGAGCAAGACCGAAGCGGAACTGCGGCAATGGCGGGAGGCACTGCTCAAGGCGCTCGAACCGAACGGCCGGCTCATTGTTGATCTCGTCCCGGAATTGAAGCACATCATCGGCGAGCAGCCACCGGTCCCCGAATTGTCGCCGCAGGATGTGCAGGGCCGCTTTCAGCTGGTGTTCCGGCGATTCATCAGCGTGTTCGCGCGGCCGGAACACCCGCTCGCCCTGTTCCTCGACGATCTCCAGTGGCTCGATGCAGCAACGCTCGATTTGCTCGACGATCTGTTGAGCCGGCCGGATGTGCGGAATCTGTTGTTGATTGGCGCTTACCGCAGCAACGAAGTCGATCTCGTCCACCCGCTGATGCGCAAGCTCGAAGCGATGCGCCAGGCTGGAGCGCGATTGCAAGACATCGAATTGGCCCCCCTAACCGGTGGAGACCTCAGACAACTCATTGCGGATTGCGTTCACAGCGAACCCGAGAGAATCGCGCCGCTGGCACGGCTGATTCACGAAAAGACAACCGGCAATCCGCTTTTTGCTATTCAGTTCATTTCGGCGCTCGTTGACGAAGCATTGCTCACTTTCGATTATGGCGAGGCACGATGGTGTTGGGACCTGAATCGCATTCACGCCAAGGGTTACACCGACAATGTCGTGGACCTAATGGTTGGGAAGCTGAATCGCCTGTCTGCCGAATCCCGGAACGCGTTGCAGAAGCTCGCCTGCCTGGGCAATGACGCAGGGTTCGCCATGTTGCGGATCATCTACCAGAGCTCCGAGGAGGAGATGCATGGCCAGCTTTGGGAAGCGGTGCGAGCAGGGCTGATCTTTCGTTCGGACAGTTCCTACACGTTTCTGCACGACCGTGTTCATGAAGCGGCCTACTCCTTGATTCCGGAAGAATCTCGCGCCGAAACCCACCTCCGAATAGGGATGCTGCTCGCAGCGCGAACCCCTCCAGAACAGCTGGAGGAGACGATTTTCGAAATCGTCAATCAGCTCAACCGCGGCTCGCGTCTTATCACGTCAATTGAGGAGCTTGAGCGGGTCGCCGAGTTGAATTTCATTGCAGGTAGACGCGCCAAGACCTCGACGGCGTATACCTCGGCGCTGAACTATCTGCTCTCCGGCGCGGCCCTGTTGCCTGCGGGCTCTTGGGAACGCCGTCGCGACCTGATCTTTGAGCTCGAGCTGCACCGGGCCGAATGTGAGTGCCTCACTGGTGCACTGGCGGAGGCAGAGCAGCGGCTGGCGGCGCTGTCAACCCGAGCCGCAACGACGATCGAACGAGCCCGCGTCACGTGCCTGCAGGTGGATCTTTACACGACACTGGACCAGGGCAGCCGTGCGATCGCAGTCGGTCTCGACTATCTCCGTCACCTCGGCATCGACTGGTCGCCGCACCCGACGGAAGACGAGGCTCGGCGCGAGTATCAGCGGATCTGGTCGCAACTCGGCTGCCGCACAATAGAAAGTCTTATTGATCAGCCGTTTATGAGCAATGCCACTTCGCTCGCGACCCTCGATGTCCTGACGAAGCTCGGGCCGCCTGCCCATTATACTGATGCGAAGTTGCGTTCGATGGTCATCTGTCGGGCGGTCAATCTTAGTCTCGAGGGCGGTAATTGCGACGGCTCGTGCTACGCCTATGCGGTGCTTGGCAGGCTTGCTGGACCGGAATTCGGCGACTATCAGGCGGGACTTCGATTCGGCCGTCTCGGCTATGAACTGGTCGAACGGCGGGGGTTAAGGCGCTTTCAGGCCAGGACCTATTTGAACTTTGGATATCTGCTCATGTTCTGGACGAGACATGTCCAGGAAGGCCGTGATCTGCTGCGGCATGCGTTCGAGACCGCAAACCAGATCGGCGACCTGACTTTTGCCGCATATTACTACACCCACCTGAACACGTATCTTCTCGCGGCGGGCGATCCGCTCGATGACGTGCAAATCGAGGTTGAGCATGGTCTCACCTTCGCGCGCAGCATGCGGTTTGGTTTTGCGGTTGATTCAATCGCCGGTCAGCTTGGGCTGATTCGGACACTCCGCGGCTTGACGCCGATTTTCGGTCGCTTTGACGACGGTCAGTTTGACGAACGTCTGCTGGAGTCTCGCTTCTGTAGGAACCCGGATCTTGCGTTGGCAGCGGGCTCGTATTGGACCCGCAAGCTGCAGGCACGCTTCTTTGCCGGCGACTATGCCGGCGCCCTCGAGGCGTCATTGAGGGCGCAACAGCTGCAGCCGACATCGGCGTCCTTTTTCGAATGCGCGGAATACCACTTTTATAGTGCGCTCTCCAGAGCTGCATTCTGCGAGCCCGCGGCGGCCGACCGATGCCAGGAGCATGTCAGGGCACTCGCCGTGCATCACCGGCAGCTCGAGGTCTGGGCGACGGCTTGCCCGGACAACTTCGAGAATCGCACCGCACTCGTCGGGGCTGAGGTCGCCAGGATCGAGGGTCGTGCGCTTGATGCCGAGCACCTTTACGAACATGCTATCCACTCGGCACACACGCATGGTTTTGTTCACAACGAGGCGCTCGCCAACGAGCTCGCTGCACGCTTTTATGCCGCACGCGGCTTCAGGAAGATCGCGAATGCCTATCTGCAAGATGCGCGGTCCGCGTACATCCGATGGGGAGCCGACGGCAAGGTACGCCAACTCGACGAGTTGTATCCGCACCTAGGAGAGGAGAAGCCGATTGCCGGATCCACCAGCACGATCGGAGCATCTGTTGAACAGCTGGATCTAGCTACCGTTATCAAAGTCTCGCAAGCGGTGTCGGGCGAGATCGTTCTAGACAAACTTGTCGACACACTTATGCGTACGGCGATTGAGCACGCGGGTGCCGAACGAGGGCTGTTGATTCTGGCGGTAGGTGATGTCTATCGGATTGAGGCGGAAGTTACGACAAGCAATAATAAGGTGACCGTCGGTCAGCGACGAGCGACTGTAACCGCCGCGGATCTGCCGGAGTCCATCCTACACTACGTGATCCGGACGAAAGAGAGCGTTCTTCTCAAGGATGCTGCAGCTCCGAGCTCGTTTTCTGCCGATAAGTACATTCATCAGCATCACGCCCGTTCAATTCTCTGCCTGCCGTTGCTCAAACAAGGCACGCTTGCTGGTTTGCTCTACCTCGAGAACAACCTGGCGGCCTACGTCTTCACACCCGATCGCGTCGCGGTGCTGAAAGTTCTCGCGTCGCAGGCGGCGATCTCGCTGGAAAATTCGCGGCTCTATCGCGACGTCGCAGATCGCGAAGGTAAGATTCGGCGTTTGGTCGACGCCAACATCATCGGAATCATCATCGCCGACGGCGAAGGCCAAATTCTTGAAGCCAATGACGCGTTTCTACGCATTTTGGGATATGACCGCGAGGATTTGGTTTCGGGCCGTATGCGCTGGACCGAGCTGTCCCCGCCCGAATGGCGCGAGCGCGACATGCTGACTCAAGCAGAACTGAGCTCGACCGGGAGAGTTCAGCCTTTCGAAAAGGAGTATATTCGGAAAGACGGCAGCCGTGTGCCCGTGCTTATTGGCGCCGCTTTGTTCAAGGAGGGAGGCGACGAAGGCCTTGCATTCGTACTCGACTTGACGGAGCGCAAGCGGGCCGAGGAAGCGCTGAGCCAAGCACAAAGGCTAAGCCGCACCGGAAATTGGATCTACGACGCGACAGCGATGCGTTATCTCTACTGGTCGGATGAGAGTTACAGGATTTGGGGGTTTGATCCGCTGCAAGGACTTCCAAGCCGGCAAAGTATGTGGGAACGCATTCACCCGGAGGACCGCGACAGAGTGTGGGCCGCGGTCCAGGGGGCCGTGCACCAGAAGAAAGATTTGATTACCGAGTTCAGACTCCTCCTGCCGGATGGGACGATCAAATGGGTCGAAGGAACCAGCTATCACGTGTTTTCCCCCCGGGGTACGCTGGCTGAGGTTATCAGCACAACCGTCGATGTGACTGAACGAAAGCTGGCACAGGAGGAACGTGAAAAGCTGCGCCAGCTCGAGCTGGATTTCGCCCACATCAACCGCGTGAGCATGATGGGGGAATTGGCAGCTTCGCTGTCTCACGAAATTCTGCATCCGATTGCGACCGCTCGCAACAATGCTCGTGCGGGGGTGCGTTTTCTGGAAATGAATCCACCAAACCTGGGGGAGGTCAGGGAAGCACTCGGTTGTGTCGTCCGGGACGTGGACCGGGCCAGGGACATCGTCGGACGGATGCGTGATCACGTCAAGAAAGCGCCAACGCGGAAGGAGTGTTTTGACCTCAACGCGGCCATCAACGAAGTGCTCATATTGGCGCAGAGCGTGACACATCGGAATGAGGTTTCAGTCAAAACCCGGCTTGTGGATGGACTGCCTCCAGTTCTGGGTGATCGCATTCAGCTGCAGCAAGTCTTGCTGAATCTGATTCTCAACGCGGTCGAGGCGATCAGCTTGGTTGCAGATGGAGCAAGGGAGCTGTTGATCGGCACAGAGCAGGATCCGACAGGCGTCCTCGTGGCCGTAAGGGATTCGGGGCCGGGCATTGATGCGCAGCATTTGGATCGGATCTTCGACGCCTTTTACACCACGAAGTCCAGCGGAACAGGGATGGGGTTGTCGATATGCCGATCTATCATCCACGCTCATGGGGGCAAGTTGTGGGTAGAAGCAAACGAACCTCGTGGAGCCGTATTTCGGTTCACTCTGCCTGCGGACGACGACTCATGAATTGTCTTCAATGGGCCGGCCCGGCTGCAGAGCCCAACGAAGGCATCGCTCGAGATGGTCGTCGTCCACCGGCTTGCTGAGGTAGCAAGCAACCCCGTCTTTAAGAGCCTGATGCCTGATGACCTCATCGGGGTAGGCGGTAACGAGGATTGTCGGGATCTGGTACCCTGCATCGACCAAATGCCTGTGCAACTCGAGTCCGGTCATTCCGGGCATGCTGACGTCGGTGATCAGGCAGGCGGTTTCAGCCAAGACAGGCGATGCCAGGAACTCGGCCGCCGACGGGAACGCTTCGACAATGTAGCCCAGAAACATTATGAGCTTCCGCATCGACTCACGATAGGGCTGGTCGTCGTCGACGATAGATATCACTGTACGGTTCAACATTGCGGGTTCCAGGCACGTCCACCGACCGGCACGGCGACACCTCGCAGCATGCAAGTTAATGTCACGGACATTCCCCGATAGCGCAAGGCCGCCGTTCCTAAGCTATGGCTTAGGCTTTTGGCTATCCGCTTAGGCGACGGATATTGTTCATCGCGACAGATCGGGCGTAGAATGACGCCGGAAATAGGGAAAATGTGCTTCCTCAACGCAGGATTACCGAGAATGGGTGAGGCAGATCCCAGTGTCTTGGTTATCGATGACGATCCCGAGTTTCGCGACTCGGTCGTGCGGCTGTTGCGGACAGTCGGCTTATCTGCCCGACAATTTTCGTCTGTTTCAGATTTTCTCAAGGCCGATCCGCCGGACGGTCCCACTTGCCTGGTGCTCGATGTGAGAATGCCGGGGCGAAGCGGTCTTGAGCTTCAACGTGATCTTGTCACCGCAAACAGGCAGGTGCCGATCATCTTCATTACGGCGCACGCGGACGTACCGATGACCGTGCAAGCAATGAAGGGCGGCGCGATCGAGTTCCTCACAAAGCCATTTCGTGATCAGGACTTGCTTGATGCCATTCAAGCCGGCCTCGATCGCGATCGCGCCCGTCGCGAGAGTGATAGCGCATTGGCCGCGCTCAAGGATCGCTTCGGCACGCTCAGCTCCCGCGAGCGTGAAGTCATGCTCGGCGTCGTGGCCGGTCGCCTGAACAAGCAGGTTGCCAACGATATCGGCATCACCGAATCCACGGTAAAGGTACATCGCGTGAATCTGATGCGAAAGATGAAGGCGCGTTCGCTTCCCGAGCTCAGCCGAATGGCGGACCTTCTCAAGGTAAGACACCAGCAACCGCAAAGCTCCTGACCTCAAGGGGCATGTCGTCAGCTCTGTTGTGCGAGCGCAGCCGTCTAATCGCAAATTGTGTCTGCCGCGTTTTGCCGCGCCGTTGATTCCCTCCCTCACGTGCCCATCCGGCTAACGGACACGTCGCGCGATCGCTTCTAAGCGAACGCTTAAAACGGGCGGCGACAAGCGAACCGCACAATACCTGCGTGCAATCGACCGCAGTACCCCAAGCTGCCAGACTGCGCTCAACAAGGTTCTCGTTGGAAAGCCGCCTTTCTAACTAAGCGAGCTTACAATGCGCCCAGTTATCGGCCGCTCGGCGCAGCCCGAACCGGGATTTGATGTGCATTACGGCACTCTTAGTCCGGATAGGGATCGGCAATCGTGTTCCATCAACTTGACGGAGATCAACCGTGGAGCTTCATCAAGTTCGCTACTTCCTCGCTGTGGCATCCACGCTCAACTTCACCCGCGCTGCCGAGCAGTGCAACGTTGCGCAACCCGCCCTGACCAAGGGAATACAGAAGCTGGAGCAGGAACTCGGCGGCCAGTTGATCTACCGCGAACGCCGGCTGACGCAGCTGACCGACCTTGGAAAGGCAGTCCTTCCAATGCTGGAGCGCACTCTGGCCTCGGCAGAGGCGGTGCGCCGCAGGGCACAGGAGTTCCAACGCAAGGAGGTCGCGCCACTGAAGATCGGCCTCGCCCCATCGATCTCTGCATCGCTCGTCCTCGATCCGATTGCGGAGACAGCGAAGTTCGTGCCTGGACTTCACGTCGAGCTGCGCGAGGAGGCCGCTGAGAAGCTCGTCGACCTCTTGCTCAAGGGGGATATCAGCGCCGCAATGGTCGGGGAAGTGCAGGACATGCCTGCCCGCATCGACGATTGGTCACTGTTCGAAGAGCGCTATGTCGCGGTACTCGCGCCGACACACGAGCTTGCAAATCATTCCTCGCTCGGCATCGATGACCTCCGTGAGACCGTCTTGCTGGAACGCGCCGGATGCGACATCACCCCGAAGATTCAACAGTCGTATTTCCCTGAGGGGCCATTCCATCTTGGGCACTCCGGAAGCAATGACTTGCACGTGCAACATCTGGCTGCCGCTGGCTTCGGTGTGATCATCGCGCCCGAGCACATGCCGCGTCTCGCGACGCTCAGGACGATCCCGCTCGAAGGCGATCTGGTCTCGCGGGAGGTGCGGCTGTTGACAGTGCAGGGGCGCCGCTACTCGCCGGCGCTGGACGCTTTCGTCAAGGTCGCACGGCTTCGCGACTGGTCGGCCGTTGTTCGGACGGCGTGAAGATCGTGGTCCGTCGCGCCGGGCGAGTGGAATGGAAATGATAACGACCCGGCATTTCTAATGATTGGCGTCCCTGCTTACTAGTTGTCTAACCGAGCTGAGTGACTGTTGCACGGGACGGCGTAGCCGTTCTCTTGGATACATCCGCTCTCCGCGTCGCAAGAATCGGCTCGAGCAATCAAGTCAGCAGGAGTCTCCGATGTCGTTCCGCTTCATCACCAAGTCCATCCACGCCTACCTGATCGACTACCCCGTTGCGATCGCCTTGATCGCGGCACCGTTCGTCCTGAAGCTCGGCCAGAGCGGGCCGGCCGCGATGTGGCTCTCGGTTGTCGCCGGTGCGGCCGCCCTGCTGCTGGCCGCGCTGACCGACCATCCGACCGGGCTCGTGCGCATTATTCCCTACTGGTTGCACCTTTGGGTCGATCGGGCCGTTGGGGTGGTGTTTGTCATTGCTCCGTTTGCCTTCGAATTCGCCGGGCTTGACGCCTGGTACTACTGGGTTCTCGCCGCCGCCGTCCTGATCACGACCTCAGTCCTGAACGCGCCCGAGAAGCCGGTTGCGATGCATTCGGAGTTCGGCAGGCGCGCCGCTGGTTGAAGGCGCCAATGATGCAATCGAGGGCGAGACATTGCTAAGTTTCGTCCGCTGGCGTTCGTCCCGAATGGGCGCGTTAGAGGCATGGACCGGATCATCCTTTTGAACGTCGATGGGTGGAAGGCTTGCGCGGTGCAAGCCTTCGAGCGGTGCGGCCAGATCCTCTAACGTCCGTGGAGTACGGCGGGTGACGATAACGACCGTCTATCGACTCCATGGCGAGAGGTGATTTCCCTCGCCGAGGTTGCAAGATCACCCTCCAAAGGCAAGGCCCGCTCAATCTCTTGATCAGCGCCGCGATAGCGTGGCGCCGATTATAGGCGTTGATCGGACGAAAAAATGGTTGCGAAAGAGAAAGACACAGATGTCCCAAGAGAGATATGACATCGTCATTGTCGGCGCGGGTGCGGCCGGCTGCGTGGTCGCGAGTTATCTCGCCGAACACACCGATGCGTCGATCGCGCTGATCGAAGCGGGCGAGATGGATCGCGATCCGTTCATCCACATTCCGGCGGGCTTCGCCAATATACTGGTTCACGACCGGCATGTCTGGAAATACGACACAGTTCCCCAGCACGGCAAGAGCCGAGCATATCGCTCGGGCAGGGTGCTAGGCGGGGGCTCCTCGATCAACGCGATGTGCTATGTGCGTGGCCAGATACGCGACTTCGCCGCGTGGCAAGATGCAGTCGGCGACACCGGTAAATGGTCGTATGAAGACCTGCTTCCCGTCTTCATGGCACAGGAGCGCAACGACACCTTCCACGACGAATATCACGGCATCAATGGTGGTCTGGCGGTGCAGTTGCCGAAGGGCATCAACGAGCTGAACCAATATTGCCTCAAGGCCTTCCAGGAGTATGGGATTCCCTATAATCCCGATTATAACGGCGAGAGCCAGATCGGTGTCTCGCCGGTGCAGTCGACGGTCGGAAATCAGCGCCGGTGCAGTGCAGTCGACGCCTATCTGCGTCCGCACCTCGTCTCAGGCCGCGTCACTCTCCTCACCAGCACGACCGTCGTTCGGATTCTTATCGAAAACGAGCGGGCTGTCGGTGTCGAGATGAAGGGCAACGATCTCGAGAGGATCACGGCCGGCGAGGTCGTGCTGTCGGCCGGGGCCGTCCATAGCCCGAAGATTCTCATGCACTCGGGTATTGGACCAGCCAGGCAACTGCAGCAGCACGGCATTGCGGTGATCGTCGATGCTCCGGGAGTGGGCGAAAATCTTCACGATCACCCGATGGTGCCCGTTCGTGCCTATGTGAAGGGCGATCTGGGCTATCAGGCCGCCGCGCAGGGGCTCGGCACCGTCAAGGCCGGCCTGCGCTATCTCATCACCAAGGATGGCCCGGCCTCGGGCAACGGTATCGAGACAGTTACCCATTGGAATCCGTCGGACTTCGCCGCCGACCCCACGATCCAATGTTATCACGCCCCTATCATCTTGAACGAGCAACTCGGCCCGACCGGCGACCGCTCGGGCGTCACTTTCGAACTCGTGGTGCTTCAGCCCAAGAGCCGTGGCTGGGTGCGCCTGGCCGATAGTGACCCGACGTCGATGCCCCTCATCAACCCGAACTTCGTCGGCGAGGAGGAGGATCTGAGGGCCGCGGTGCAATCGGTGCGCGCGATCCGTGAGGTAATGGCCCAGGAGTCGCTGGCGTCGGTGATTGAGCAAGAGATGGATCCTGGCTCGCAGGTCCAGTCGGATGCGGAGATCGGCGAGTGGGTGAAGCGTGTCGTGACGACGATGTGGCATCCGGTCGGCACGTGCCGGATGGGGCAGGATGAGAAAGCGGTGGTCGACGCGAGGCTCAGGGTCCGCGGGGTCGAGGGCCTGCGGGTGATAGACGCCTCGATCATGCCGAACATCACCAGCGGCAATACCAACGCTCCGACCCAGGCGCTTGCGCGCCACGCCACGGCGATGCTGGTCGACGATCTCAAGCGGGCCTAGCGAGCTCTGTTGAAAGCCGGCGACCCCGACGGTACCAGCCTCCCGCCCATGCCCGCGAGGGTATGCGCGGGAGATGGCTAGATATCCTTCCGGGCATCGTCATGCCTGGCCATCCGCCGATAGTCGCTCGGATCTCGATCGTACGCTTTTCGAAAAGCGCGCGCGAAACTTGAACGGCTCTCGTACCCCGCATTTTGAGCAACAACGTCGATCGACGTCGTCGTCGTCGCCAAATCGATCGCAGCCTGGCGCATTCTCAAGTCCCGCAGGATCGCCATCGGGGTTCGTCCAAAGACTTCAGAGAATCGGGCCATGAACGCCGAGCGGCTCAATCCCGCACTGTGTGCCAAGCTTTGAACCGAGTGGCCGGCTCCAGGCCGCGCCACCATTTCCGCAAAGGCGCGGGAGAGCTGCCTGTCGGCAAGTATCGAGAATCGCTCAGTCCAGCGCTCGGATGATCTGAGGGACCGTCGCACCAATGCGACGATGATCTGCTTGAGCAGGGACGCGGTCATGGCTCCAACGCCGACCTCTTGCTGCAACAGCTCGTCCATGGCTTCGCGAAGCTTCAGATCGATCCTGTCTGCGGGCTCGAACTGCTCGATCACCGGCTCCCGGAGGTCTGCGAACAGCCTCACGGACTGGCCGAACGATGCGTTAAAAAATCCGCATATCTGAACAATTTCGGGGAGCTCGTTTGGCACCGCGACGCGGAGGATGCCCTCTTGACGCGTCCAGCAGTCTCTCGAAATGAGCTTCGGTGGCCCGCCGTCTCCGTCAACCTCGATCGTGAAAGGCGTGTTTGGCGGCACGATGATGAGCAAGTGAGGGCTCAACTGTATCTTTGGTCCGCCGTTGATCGAGATGTGTCCGACGCCACTCAAGTTGTAGTGGATCCCGGGTGCGTCGATCATTCCCATCTCGACTCGATGGCTGCGGGGCACCAGAAGCTCGGTCAGCGCGATGACGTCGATGTCGAGGTCCTGCATCAGGTTGTTGAGGTCTGTTGCAGACAATTTGACAGTCGAGCGCGCGGGCGGAAAGGCGTTCTGCCCGACGACAGCCTGCGCTAGAACCGCTTTCGTGTGCATGACCGTAGTGGCCCTCTACTGTCTGGCTAATGGCGCCAGTCGTGCTTTGAAGCCTGTTCTCCAGCGACGGTGTCGCCCTACTCGCGCGCGCCGTTGACCGATCGTCGTCCCGGAATCGATAGAGCAATCATGATCAGAACGTCCTGGTAGGGAAGTGAAACTCTTGCAGGTCCAACCTGAACCACCTTCAGATCGAGGCAGTCGACCGGAACGAGGGTGTTCGACGCCGCATTGCGGAGCGCAGCTACGGGCTAGCCGAAACGCTGCGGCGCGGTGATGACGAGCAAGGACTAGGACGACGACTTAAGCGAATCCGTATCGATCGGCAGGCTGCGAACACGTTTGCCGGTAGCGGCAAAGATCGCATTGGTCACCGCAGCACTGACGATGGCCGTCGGAGCCTCACCAACGCCACCCGGAGCCTCCGCGTTCTTGATCAAATACGTCTCCACCTCCGGTACCTCGTCGATGCGCATCGGTAGATAGCTGTCGAAGTTGCTCTGCTCGACCCGCCCATCCTTGAAGGTGATCGAGCCATGAAGTGCGGCGGTCAGTCCGAAAAGTGTTCCACCCTGGATCTGGGCTTCGATCGTGTCTGGGTTGACGTGCATGCCGCAATCAAGTGCGCAGATGATCCGCTTGACTTTGACAGAGCCATCGGCCGCCACTTCGACCTCGGCGACCTGCGAGACGTAACTTCCGTACGCGAATTGGACCGAAATCCCGCGGCCGTGCCGCGGAGGAAGTGGTGATCCCCAGCCGGCTTTCTCTGCGGCAAGCGACAATACGGCAAGCGCGCGCGGATTGTGGCTAAGCAATTCCTTTCGATAAGCAACCGGATCCCGCTTTGCGGCATGGGCGAGCTCATCCATGAAGCTTTCGACCACAAACACGTTGTGAGTCGGTCCGACGCCGCGCCACCAGGACGTCTTGACGCCGCGAGGCTCGACTTGGACATAGTCGACATGGATGTTGGGCAGCGCATAGGGCGGCTCGGCAGCCGCTTCGACCGCATCAGGGTCCAGCCCATCCTTGATATATGGGGGATAATAGCGAGCGAAGATCGAGGAGCCGGCGATCCGGTGTGTCCAGGCAACCGGCCTGCCGGCGACGTCAAGACCGGCCGACAGCCGATCGAGATAGTAGGGCCGATACATGTCGTGCTGAATGTCTTCCTCGCGACTCCAGATCACCTTGACCGGGCCGTCGACGTGCTTGGCGATCTTGACGGCAAGCACGGTGCCATCGGCCTCCAGCCTCCGGCCGAAGCCACCGCCAATCAGATGATTGTGAATTTTGATCGCATCCTTCGGCAAGCCGGTGAGTTCGACCACCAGAGCTTGCGTGATGGTCGGCGCCTGTGTCCCGACCCAGATGTCGCAACGATCCTTCTGCAGATGAACGGTGCAGTTCATCGGCTCCATCGCCGCATGAGCCAGGAAAGGCACCTGATAGATGGCGTCGAGCCGTTGCGCCGCCGCAGCAAGAGCCTTGCCTGCATCCCCATCGCTGCGGGCTACCACGCCCGGCTTGCTTGATTCTTCCTCCAGTTGCCTGACGATGTCGGCGTTGTTGACCTTGCCGTTCGGCCCATCGTCCCACGTGATGGAGGCAGCCTCGAGTCCCTTCTTCGCCGCACCCATGTGATCCGCCACCACGGCGACAGCCTCATCGATGTTGACCACCTGCCGGACGCCCTTCACCGCCAGTGCGGCTTTCTCGTTCACTGTTTTCGCCTTGCCGCCGAGCACAGGCGAGATGGCAACCGCGGCAACCGTCATACCAGGCAGCCGTACATCGATGCCGTAGAGCGCGCGCCCATCGACCTTTATCGATGAATCCACGCGCTTGGCACGCGTGCCGATCAGCGCGAAATCCTTCGGATCCTTCAATTTTACGCTTGCTGCGGCCGGAACAGGCAGTTTCGCGGCATCATCCGCAAGTTCGCCGTAGCTCAGATGTTTCGAGCCTGACTTATCGAACACGATGCCGCCCTTGGCGCGGCAAGTCGCTGGATCGACATTCCAGCGCTTGGCGGCTGCCGCAATCAGCAGATTGCGACCGACTGCCCCTGCTTGACGCAGCGGCGTCCAGAAAGCCCGCACCGAAGCGGAACCGCCTGTGTTCTGAATGCCTATGATCGAGTTGACGTAAAGCGCGTGATTCGGCGGCGCATGCTGAACCTGAATCTGGTCCAGTCTGACTTCCAGTTCCTCAGCGAGAAGCATCGACAGCGACGTGTAAACGCCCTGTCCCATCTCGACCATCGGCATGATCAGCCTGACGGCGCCGGTTGGATTGATCCGAATGAATCCGTTCGGCGCGAAGGTACCCACGACCTCGTTTTCGACCACCTGCGAAGCGGACGCCGCAAAGACGGATTCAGGGCTCGTTCCGGTGAATGCAAAGCCAAGCAGCAAGCCGGTGCCTTGGAGAAAGGAGCGCCGCGACATCGCCGTTTCGTTGCCTCGGCCCTTCAGAATCTGCCTATCCATGGTCTCAAGCTCCCGCTGCGCGCTTGATCGCGGCGCGAATGCGCTGGTAGGTCCCGCAACGGCACACGTTGCCTGACATCGCTGAATCGATGTCCGCGTCGCTCGGCTTCGGAGTGTCTTTCAGCAAGGCCGCCGCCGACATGATCTGGCCGGACTGGCAGTAGCCGCACTGAACCACCTCCAGCTCGAGCCACGCCTTCTGCAAGGCCGCGCCTTGCGGCGCCTGGCCGATCGCCTCGATCGTGGTGACCGCGCTGTCGCCGACGCTGTCAACCGATGTCTGGCAGGAGCGGACCGCTTGGCCGTCGACATGCACGGTGCAGGCGCCGCACAGCGCCTGGCCGCAACCGAACTTGGTACCGGTCATGCCGAGGACGTCGCGCAGCACCCACAGCAACGGGATGTCGCCGTCGACATCGACTTTATGTGATGTGCCGTTGATCTTTAACGTGAAAGCCATGGATGCCTCTCGAGCGCGTTGGGAGCGGGGAGCACCCACGCATTGGAAGTCCCCAACATGATCCAGTCGCCTGATGCGGCCTGGTCCGGCGGATTGAGGTTGCGCTAGCGCTACTCGATGGGGTCTCGCGATAGCGACGCCCATTGATCGCAGCGCGGAACGAAATCTTCTAATAGCTGTCATGTATGGTTTCCATGACAGCGGGGAATACTGCCGCGGTGGCACCGTGCGCCGTTCGTGAATCATGGCAGTGCAGGTGAAATCAGCGCTGGGAAACCTTGGTCACGTGATAGGATGCCGAGCATGCGAAAACGGGTCATGGACGCGCTCGCGTGTGCGTATCGGCGCGGGTCGTCGATGAAGAGGAAGTGAGTAAGTGTCGAAGTTTGTTGATTTGTATCGTTCCGATTATGTGATGCAGGCTGTTGAGCGACAAGTGAATCCACGAACGGGTCGATGATGCCGGACATCTTGAAGAAAATCGAAAGCTATAAGCGCGAGGAGATTGCTGCCTCCAAACGTGCTCGTCCTCTCGCGAGCATCGAGGCTTGCGCCAAAGCGGCGTCGCCACCGCGCGGCTTCTTCCGTGCGATCAAGGAAAAGCATGGCGCCGGCGACTATGCGCTGATTGCCGAGATCAAGAAGGCTTCGCCATAGAAGGGCCTCATCCGCGCCGACTTCGATCCGCCCGCCTTGGCAAAAGCCTATGAGGCCGGAGGCGCGGCGTGCCTTTCGGTGCTGACCGATACGCCGTCGTTCCAAGGGCATCTCGACTTCATGGTCGCGGCGCGCGCCGTAACCAATCTACCAGTGCTGCGCAAGGACTTCATGTTCGACACCTATCAGGTTGTCGAAGCCCGCGCTCACTGCGCCGACTGCATCCTGATCATTATGGCCGCGCTCGACGATGCGGCCGCCCGAGATATCGAGGACGCGGCGATCTCGCTGCAGATGGATGTCTTGATCGAGATCCACGACCGGTTCGAACTCGACCGCGCGCTGAAACTCCGCTCGCCCATGATCGGCGTCAACAACCGCAATCTACGTACGTTCGAGACGACGCTCGCGACAAGTGAGGCGCTGGCGCCGCTGATCCCGGAGGAGCGGCTGATGGTCGGGGAGAGCGGCATTTTCACGTCGGACGATTTGGCCAGGCTTGAGCGGGTCGGCATGTCGACTTTTCTTGTCGGCGAGAGCCTGATGCGTCAGTGCGATGTAGCGGCTGCAACCCGCGCGCTGCTGGAGCGGAACAAGCCAACGACAGCGGCGGAAATACCCTCCGCGCGAACCGAGCCATCCTCTCGATGAGCCCGCGGCCCAAAGCCGAAGCGTTGAATTGAATTAGCGCGGTACGCGAAAGTACCAGCGTTATTTGACGTGCCTCGAATAGTAGGTTCCAGCTTTGGGAGGCAAAATTCTCCTTATCTTTCAATGGGGATTGACTGACACTCTCTCCGCCAAGTCGAGCTTCCGTTCTGTCCCTTCCGGCGGACCGAGCGCCCCTCAAGCTATTGTTTCAACGAGTAATTTGAGATGGTTGCAGGTCCCCGCAACCAAATCGTACGATTTTGTACGCCAAACTACGATTTTCCGCGATTTCCTGCGCTCGACGGCGCTGCTTTGGACGTCGTGGCTCCGAGAAGTGGCTCCCCGAAAGAAGGGGAGCCTCCGGCTGCGGACACCATCTCGGGCTACATTCAAGGCCTCCTTGATGGCATCGAGTTCAAGCAGACTGCCTACCCGTTGGATCGCGATTCGCGAAAGGCCGCCCTGCCGCGCTTCCTATAGAGAACTTCGAGCGGCGACCAACGGCTGATCGGGCAGGGGTGCCAATTGGCGGCTTAGGTTCTATGCCAATCTTGGCGGGCTAGCCTTAGTAGCAACGGCTGAACGCACTTAACTCGCGGTCAGCGAGAGTGCGATTAGCGACAGCGCCAGTGCGGGAGGCATGACCAGGATACCGAGCCGCAGAAAGTGGAGTGCACCAACGTGCACGCCCTCACGCCGCAGCGCGATCAGCCACAGGATCGTTGCGAGCGAGCCGGTGACCGACAGGTTGGGTCCGAGATCGACGCCGATCAGAACTGCGCCGGTGATGTGATGCGACACCTGCGCGGCATGCGTCGTGGTCGACGCGATTAGGCCCATTGGAAGATTGTTGATGAGGTTCGAGGCGATCGCCGTGATGATGCCGGCACCCCACGCGGTTGCGTGCGGCGACAGCGCGGCCATCTGCTTGAGTTCCTCGGCGAGTGTCGGCAGCACGCCGGTACGATTGAGGCCCTCGACCAGGATGAACAGCCCGGCGACGAGAGGAAGGACCGACCATGAGATGTCGCGAGCGATCGATAGCGGCGATTTGCGGCCGAGCAGAAGGACCATCCCGGTCACTGCCGCGCCGCAAGCAAAGGTCGGGATTCCAAGATCGCGATCGAAGGCAGACGCGGCGAGCAGCACCACCGCAGTCGCGCCGATGCCGGCGGCAACGATCGCAGCGCTCCTCGTCAAAATAACCGGCTCTCCGTCACGCTCGTCGACGCCGCCCGACAAGCTCTTGCGCAGGCTGAACCGGAGCACGATGAAGGTCGCAGCGATCGCCACGATCGAAGGCAGCAGGAAGTAGTGTAGCCATTCCAGCAGCGTCGGCATGTGTGCGCCGAACACCACGAGGTTCGCCGGGTTCGAGATCGGCAGCACGAAGCTGGCTGCGTTGGCGATGAATGCGCAGACGAACAGATAAGGCAGCGGCTTGACCTTCGCGGTACGGGTCGCAGCGTAGACGGCGGGTGTCAGCACGACCGCGGTGGCGTCGTTCGACAGGAAGATGGTGACCAGGGTACCGACCGCATACACGATCGAAAACAACCGGGTTGCCGAGTTGCGCGCATGCCCGACAGCCTGTTCGGCCAGCCAGTCGAACAGACCCTCCTTTCGCGCGACCTCGGCCAGCAGCATCATGCCGATCAGAAAAAAATAGACATCGGTGCCTTTCGCTGCGGCCGCGGCTGCATCCCACCACGGCAACAGATCGAATGCGATCAGCAAGAGTGCGCCGGTCACGGCCCAGATGTATTCCGGAAGATTCCACGGACGCGCTATGACGCCCAGAGTTGCGAGACCCGCGATACCCCAGGTCGCTGCGTTGCTCCCGAACATCAGGCGACACTCGCAATGCTTGAGACAGTCTTGTCTGTTAGCGGCCGCGCTTTCATTGCACAAGCAGGCTTCACCAACGGAGCGAAGACGCTCCACAGCGCGACCGAGACCGTGGCGAAGCCGCCGAGAATGAGAAACATCGCTCCGTATCCGAGCTCCTGCGCGATCCAGCCGCCGATCGCGGGACTGAGCGAGGCGCCGATGCCCTGCACTGTCATCACCGCGCCCTGGCCAGCATTGATCCGCCCGGTGCCATCGAGGATCCGTGCGACGAGTCCCGGCACCGCGACGCTCTGCAAGCCTGCTCCAACACCGTCGAGGATTTGCACCGGATAAACCCCCCATTTGTTCAAGAGCCATGCCGCGATGATACCCCGGATCGGCAAGGCCATGAACGATGCCAATAGGACCAGCCAGTAACCTTCCTTTTCGGCCATTCGCATAGCGGCCAGCGAGGTCAGGATCATGGTGCCCTGGGCGATGACGATGGTCATGGCGACGAAGCTCGCCGGATCGGCCTGCTTGTCTGCGACGACGGCCAAACCGTAAAGCGGAAGCATGGCCGCATTGCCGAGGTGGAAGAAGAGCAGCGCCGCGGCAAGGATCAGCAACGGCTTCGACTCGGCCAGCACCCGCAGCCCGTTTGCCGGCCCGTCATTATTGCCCTTGCGTTCCAGCCCGCGGGCTGCGTCGTCGTCGATCGATGCGCTCGGGATCATCAGCACGGAGACGATTGAGAGGACGCCGAATAGCGCAGCAAGCCAGAATACCGCGGTGAATCCGTAGACCCACCCGACGAATCCGGACAAGCCGGCGCCCACCATGTTGCCGGCATGATTGAAGGCCTGGTTGCGGCCGTTCTGCTGGTTGAAACCGGCCTGGCGCACGATGCCGAGCGTGATGCCCGCGACCGCCGGCCCGATCGAAGCACCCGCGATCGCGGTCGCGACCTGAGAGGCAGCCACCAGCCAGAACTCCTGCGACAGCAGCACGATGCCGGACGCGATGACGGTGCAGATACCGGGGATGATGACGAAGAGCTTCTTGCTGCGGGTGGCGTCGATCAGCGCGCCAGCGGGCGTCGTCATCAGCATGCCGGCGACGCCGCCCGCCGTCATCACCGTTCCGATCCAGCCGCTCTGCCAGCCGTGCGCGAGCAGGAACACGCCGAGGAACGGGCCGATGCCGGCCTGCATGTCTGCCATGAAGAAGTTCAACGCGAGCAGCGGACGAAGCACGCCATCTCGATTTGCACTGAGTGTGGTCATCGGCGTTGCTCTTCAAATGCTCGAACTAAGGAAAATGCCGGCCTGTACCAGTCGCGTCGAAATTTCATGGATCGCATCGAGACGTTGCATCCCCAAGCTTGATTGAACAATCGCGCCCGCGCGATGAGGCCCTCAACGAACCCCCGAGCCGGTGAGTTCCGGCTCGGGCTCGCTTCGACGTTGCGCGACTTGGTCAGAGCGGACGTCAGTCGTCCCAAGCGCTAAGCGGTGTCGTGTCCCGCGCCGACAAGCTTGGCTTTCCGGATTCGTCCGCCCAATTCGACGTGGAGTTCGTAAGTCTCGCCGTTGCGCCGGCCGTCGAGTTCGAAATGCTTGGGCTTGCGGCGGGGCGTGCCCAGCGGCTCGAACCCGGCAGCGCGCGCGGCCTCGACGGCCGTAGCGACGTCGGCGGGTTCGTGGTGGCCGTGATCGGGCTTCTTCTTGTGCTGGATCGTCACAGTCTCGCCGTCGCACGCGAACCGCGTCACCTTGAGCTCGGAGGGCTTCTGTTCGCCTTCCAGCACGACGTCGGCGCCGATCCGGAGCTTGACGCGATCCGCGCCGTGCGGCGTGAGATCGGCAAGTACGGCGCCGCTCGAGGTCTGAACCACAAAGCGGTGCGCGAACACGTACACGATCTTTCCGGATAGCTTGATCTTGTCTTCTGACATCCTGATCTCCTGATTGTTATCCACTTGTCATTGTCAAAGCGCCCTTTTCCCCGGCGCCCTGTTTCCTGGAGTGTCTTTTTCTCAAAGCGTCTTGGGCCCCGGAGGCGGCGGTGGCGGGGCATCGGCCCGCGGCGGTGGCGGCGGAGGAACGTCAGCCCGCGGGGGCGGCGGAGGAGGCGGCCCGTCGGCCCGCGGCGGTGGCGGCGCTCCGCGAGGTGGATGCGGCGGAGGACCGAACGCCTCGGTTCGGCCGTCGGCATGAGAGACGATCTGAGCGCGGAAGATGCCCTGATCGAACATGCCCTGGACTGTCACCGCCTCGCCTTTGACGATGTCGGCGTTCTCGCCGCGCGGTCCGAGATCGATCAGAGCGCGGCCGCTGCCGTCCTCGACAACGAACATGTGGCCGAAGATTTCGGCGACGTTGCCGCGCACGGCGGATGGGCCGCCGGGTTGCAGCCTGTCTATCGCAGTCGGCTGCAGCAGCAAGACGCTGCGCGGCTGCCAATTCTGGGCGACGCGAACGCCGCCGGCACCGGCAGCCGCACCTGCGAGAAGCACGGCAAGTGCGGCTCCGGCCAGCAGGCCGCGATGCCGGACCTGCCGGCGTTCGGGCGGCGACGGGGTGGGGTCACTCTGTGCATCGCTTTCGGTCATTGGAGGCTCCTTTCATCGATTGCGATGCCTGGAGCCTAGGGTGCCGTCCCCAATCCAGCCTGAACCGTTCCGTTCAGGTTGGGTTAAGCTTGGGCGCCTAGTTCCGGTCCGAGGTGTGAACCGAATGAAAATCCTTCTGGTCGAAGACGATCGCCTGCTGGCGCACGAGATCGCCCGCGCCCTGCGCGAGGAGAATTTTGCGGTCGACATCGCCGTCAATGGTGAGGACGGGCAGCACCTCGGCGAAACGGAATCCTACGATGCCGCGGTGCTCGATCTCGGGCTGCCCAAGGTGCCCGGGGTCGAGGTGCTGCGCGGCTGGCGCAAGAACGGCCGGCATTTGCCAGTGTTGATCCTGACCGCACGCGACGGCTGGACCGACAAGGTGGACGGCTTCAAGGCGGGCGCTGACGACTATCTCACCAAGCCGTTCCGGATCGAGGAATTGGTGATGCGGCTGCGCGCACTGGTCCGTCGCGCCTCCGGGCACGCCGCACCGCGCATTTGCTGCGGGCCGCTCAGCTTCGAAACCCAGACGGGCGTGTTCGAGCTGGACGGACTGCCGTTGAAGCTGACCGCGCTGGAATGGCGCATTCTTGAATGCCTGATCCTGCGCAAAGACACCGTGGTCGAGCGCGGCCTCCTGGCGGAAAAGGTTTATGAAGGCGACGTCGGTACGGATTCGAATTCGATCGAGGTGATCGCCGCGCGGCTCAGGCGCAAGGTCGGGAAGGCACTGATCGAGACCGAAAGGGGCCGCGGCTACAAGCTCAATTCCGGATCCCGATGATGAGCCGGAACGCATCGCTCGGCCGGCGTCTCATGATCGGGGCCGGCGTGTTCATCACCGCGGCCCTGATCGTTGCCGCGATTCTGATATCATTCGTGCTGCATCGGTTCGTGCAGGGCCAAATCGATCAAAGGCTCGACGCCCAAATCCTCTTCCTCGCGTCCATGCTTGAAGTGGACGGCGCCGGCTACATGCGTCTCGCGGGATCCGCCGATGGGCCGCCGTTCGATCGACGCCGGCACGGCTGGTACTGGCAACTGTCCGGACCAAAGAATGTCTTGCGGTCGCGGTCGCTCGATGGGGCGGATCTTGCTGCGCCCGACCTCCGCAATAGACCGTTGCCGCCCCCGCCGCCGCGTCCTCCGGCCGGCGACGATCCGCCGCCGCGAGAACGCCCGCTGCCTGCCGACGGCAAGGGTCCATACGACCGCATGCTTCACTTCCGCATCTTGAACGTGGCGGTGGCCGGCACCCCCGTCACGATCGTGGCCTCTGCGCCCAGAGACGCGGTGCGCGGACCGCTGTGGGAGGCGATGCGCACATTGGGCCTGTCGCTCGGGGTGCTCGGCGTCGCACTGATCTGCGCGATGCTGATCCAGGTTCGTCTGGGATTGCGACCGCTGGAACGGCTTCGTCTGGCGGTCGCCGATGTGAGATCGGGCCGTCGCGACACAGTGCCCGATGCTCAGCCGGACGAAGTGCAGCCGTTGGCGACCGAGCTCAATGCGCTGCTGATCCAGAATACCACCAATCTTGAGCGGGCGCGCAAACACGTCTCGAACTTGGCACACGGACTGAAGACGCCGCTCGCCACACTGGCGATCGCGCTGCAAAAGCAGCCGTCGGGTTCAGACGATCTTCACGGCATCGTCGTGCTGATGGACCGACGCATCCGGCATCATCTGGGGCGCGCCCGGTCGGCCGCAATCGGCGGTCCGGTTCGGGCCAGAACGGTGATCGCGTCACGCGTCACGGATCTTGCTCTCGTTCTCGGCAAAGTAAACGCTGACAAGGCAATCGATTTTGTCAATGACATGCCGGCTAGCCTCGCCGTGGCCTGCGAACCGCAAGATGTGGACGAAATATTGGGAAACGTGCTGAAGAACGCGTTTTCCTGGTGCCGCAGCAAGATCGCTGTCGGATCTCTCGAGGAGATGCGAAGCGTCATCATCGTCGTCGACGATGATGGACCGGGACTTTCGCCGGAGCAGATGTCGCAAGCGGTGCAAGCCGGCCAACGGCTCGACGAGAGCTCTCCAGGATTCGGCTTCGGTCTGTCGATCACGCGCGAGCTTGCCGAGTTGTATGCCGGATCCCTGACTCTGGACCGGTCACCACTCGGAGGACTTCGAGTAGCGATACGTCTGCCGTCCGCGGGCCCGGATCGACCAATTATTCCAGATGCCTCGCGACGTCCTCATTGAACAGTCGCGGGTGCGTCGCCGCCAGGAGCTTTGGCTCCCGGATAAACGACAGGCAGGCGAACACCGTCCGGTGCTTTTGAGGGCGGTCCTTGCATGGTCCTCGACGAACCAGCATAGCGGTGGCGTTCAACACCGGGAAACGGCGATGGAGCAGGCGTAGCGAGAACTGGTTCGGTGCGGAATCGCGGGCTCGCTTTTCGAATCAAATTACAAGAACTGCTTCGTCCAACGATGGCATCCTGCGCCCGATGCCAAAGGCGAAGCGGCTGTGTCGACGTATGCCGATCCGAAGCAAAAGCCGGCCGCAGCCCGTGTCTACTCGGCCGCGAGGAGCGCCTCCCGGGGCTCCTCGTGGAGAATGACGCCAGACAGCGGGTCGAATTCGCCGATCCAGGGCCGGCGTTGCAGCACCGCCTTGGTGTGCGCATAGCCAGCGTCCCAGCGTTGCATGATGCCCGACGGACTGAAGTCGATATCCTTGGTGTGGGTCTCGCGGTCGAGCTGCGGCGCCAGCAGGCGAACGACGTGCATGCGTGTTGGGCAGCCATAGCTTGCGAGTTCGCGGACGGCCGCGCTGTTGCGTTCGGCCTCCGGTAGGCGTTCGGCGAGCTGATTGATGACATGGCGCAGACGATGCGCCTGCTGCTGGCGCGCGATGTGGCTGGCAATCCGGCTGGAATATTGCACGTCCTTGTGCCGGTTCAACACCTCCGCCATTGTGGTCGGCTCGGCGCCGGATGGATTCCAGAGGTGCACGGCAAAGATCAGCGAATTCCGGCGCGGATTGTCGTCGAACACCGCTTCCGTCGGGGTGTTGGACAGAATGCCACCGTCCCAATAGAGCTCGCCATCGATGCGGATGGCGGGGAATGCTGGTGGCAGCGCGCCGGAGGCCATGACGTGCCTGAGGCCAAGCCTGACGTCGCGGCTGTCAAAATAGTGCATCTCGCTGGTGCGAACATGCGCCGCGCCGACTGTGAGCCTTGGTCGGCATTGGTTGACGAGGTCGAAATCGACGAGCTCGGTGAGCGTCTTCTCCAGCGGGGCTGTCGAATAATAGCCGGCATTGTCGGCGCCGAGCGGATAGCTGTCACCCGCATGCGCAAGCGCGTTCGGCCGGAAGAAGCCGGGAATGCCGTTGGTCACCGTTGACCAGTACGACAGCTTCTCGTTGAAGCCTGGAAAGACATCGCGAAAGCTCCAGACCGGGCTCTGCTCCATCTTCTTCCAGAACTCGCGCAGCCGCGACACCCGCCTCTCTGGCGCATTGCCGGCGATGAGGCTGGCATTGATTGCGCCAATCGAGGTGCCGATGATCCAGTCCGGCTCGATTCCGGCCTCGTGCAGCGCCTGGTAGACGCCGGCCTGGTAGGAGCCGAGCGCACCGCCGCCTTGCAGCACCAGGACGACTTGCCCTGGATCGGAAGCCTGCGTCTTCGACGAACAATTGTTCTGGCGGGTCATATCAAGCTCCCTGCTGTTCATCCCTGATGCGGTATTCGCTGACCAATGGTCCCTGTTACCTTCACGTTTCAGTGCGCGGTCCAGCCGCCATCGACCGGCAGCGCAACGCCGGTGATGGAGGCCGCAGCGTCGCTGGCGAGAAACACCGTCAGCGCGCCAAGCTCATCGACGCCGGCGAAATGCTTGTTCGGCTGCTGCGCCAGCAGCACGTCCCGGATGACCTTGTCGCGCGAGATGCCGTGTGCCTTGGCCTGGCTGTCGATCTGTGCCTCGACCAGCGGCGTGTAGACGTAGCCGGGGCAGATTGCGTTGCAAGTGATGCCGTCCTCGGCGGTTTCCAGAGCTGTTACCTTCGTGAGGCCAACCAGGCCGTGCTTGGCCGCGACATAAGCCGATTTGTAAGACGAACCGACCAGCCCATGCGCTGAGGCGATGTTGACGATCCGGCCGAACTTGTTCTGCCGCATCACCGGCAGCCCCAGCCGCGTGGTGTGAAACGCCGAGGACAGGTCGATGGAGAGGATCATCTCCCACTTCTCGACCGGAAACTGCTCGAGTGGCGCGACATGCTGGATGCCGGCATTGTTGACCAGCACATCGAGCCGGCCATGGGTCGCGATCGTCATCGCGATCATCTCGGCAATCGCCATGGCATTGGTCATGTCGGCTGACGAATAGCTCACGGCGACGCCGAACTGATCCGCCAGCTGGTCCCTGGTCTTGGCGATCTCGCTGGCGATCCCTAGCCCGTTCAAAACCAGCGTTGAGCCCGCCTGGGCCAGAGTTCGTGCGATGCCAAGCCCGATCCCGCTGGTCGATCCCGTAACCAGGGCGACCTTGCCGGCAAGCGGTCTGGCGGCGGCATCCTGGGGCTTCAACTGTATGTTCATGGCGTATCCTTCGGTTCCTGACGACTACCGCACCGTGCGCCTTGCGCGAACCCAACTGAAATGCCCGTTCGCTTCCATAACGATAGGCCGCCGCTATCGACGTCTGGGTGTCAATCCGCCGGGGTTTGGGCTAGTTTGGCGCATGAGAGCATGCAGGGCAGCAGCGTCATGGAAATGCATCAGGTCAGGTATTTCCTCGCCGTCGCGCGGTTGTTGAACTTCACGCGCGCCGCCGACGAGTGCAACGTGACGCAACCGTCACTGACGCGCGCGATCAAGCAGCTCGAGGCCGAGCTCGGCGGCGACCTGTTTCGCCGCGAGCGCCCGGCCGCACAACTGACCGAGCTCGGCCAGCGCATGCTGCCGCTGCTGCAGCAGTGCTACGATGCCGCCTCCGGCGCGCGCATGCTGGCCTCGTCCTTCAAGAGCGGCGAGATCGGTGCGCTGCGGATCGCGCTGACCCATTCAGTGGATCTGTCGCTGCTGATCCCCTATCTCGACCAGATCAAGCGGCAGTTCAACCGGCTGGAATTCCGCTTTCTCCGTGGCAGCAGCGCAGAGGTCGCCGAATATCTGAAGAAGGGCGAGGCTGAGCTCGGCATCGCCGCTGAGCTCGGCAGCGATTGGGATCGGCTCGACACCTGGCCGCTATTCACGGAGCACTTCTGCCTGGTGATGAGCAGGATGCACCCGCTGGCCGCCCGGGATCGCATCGGCTTCGACGATCTGCAAGGTCAGCAGCTGCTGTCGCGTAGCTATTGCGAGCACGCCGATCGCGTCGGCAACGCGTTGCGCGAGCATGGCGTGGCGGTCGACGGCAGCCACCAGATCTCCTCCGAACGCGATCTGATTGAACTGGTCGAGGCCGACATCGGCATCTCCGTGATGCCGCACACCGCGACGATCCCGGAAACGCTGAAGCGTGCGACGGTCGATGGGCTGGATTCGCGGCGGACCGTGCATCTCTATGGGGTCGCCGGCCGCGAACGCACGGCGGTTGCATCCGCCGTGATGCGGATGCTGCGCGGCACGGACTGGCAGCAATATCTGGCCAACGGCGCCTGAAGGCGCGCCTTGAGTAACCGCCGTTCAGCGGCCGGCGTCTTCCACCGCTTTGATGAGATCGTCGATCTCCATCCGCTTGCGGAAGTCGGGGTCGACGAAGCGGGCCTTCACCAGTCCGTCGCGGCCGATCACGAAGGTCGCGGGGATCGGCAGCACCCAACCGTCATTGCCGTGGAAACCGGACAAATCGAGATATGACAGCAGATCCTGGATCTCCGCGCCGAGCCAGATCGCGAGGTTGAGCGACAGCGCATAGCCGTTGTCGAGATCGGTCAGGATCGGAAACGGCGCGTCCGCCTCGGCCTTGAATTGCGAGGCATATTTCTGCGTCTCCGGCATGATGCCTACAACCTGCCCGCCGAGCGCCGTGATATCCGCTAGCGCCTTGACGACGGACCCGACATTGATCCGGCAGTATGGGCACCAGTGCCCGCGGAAGAACATGGCGATCACCGGCCCCTGCCGCAGCAGTGCCGGCAGCGTGACGAGCTGGCCACGTTCGTCGGGCAGCATGAAGGGCGGCATCATATCGCCCGGCCGCGGCGCATTGTTGCCGCCGCCATTCTGTTTCAGCCGTTCGACCAAGCGGTCGACCGCATCGCTATAGGCCGGGAAGATGTCGCGGCCGGCTGCTGCATAGGCTTCGAGCCGCTCGCGCAGCGAGCCCTCCATATCACGGCAGTGCAGGAAGGCCTGCCTGAGACGTTCGGCGCTGGCAGGCGAGAGCTGCGTCATGTCTGGCTCCGGCGGACGAGTTGAAGGTGATCTTATTTTCCGGCGATGGCCGCCCGCAAGGGGCGGCCCCGCTACAGCTACGATCAATTGATATAGAAATTGCCGGTCGGATCGAGCCGGCCCGACGCCGAATAGAGCTGGCCGTTGTCCATGAAGAAGACGGTGTTGTTCGGCACCTTTGTGGCGTGCTTCATCATCGTTTCGTGGTTCTTCTCGGTCGCGGCCATTGCCATAGCCGACATCTTCCCGGGGCCGACATATATGTAGGCCATGCCGGATTTGAGCTCCCACGCGGCCTGCGCGAGAGCCGAAGTAGCGACGACAGCAAGCGCCGCGGCGGTGATCAGGATCTTGGAATGGTTGGTCATGGGGGCTCCTTGAGGACGCCCGCCAATCGGGCGCGGCTTTATCAAGGAGCAGCCTGTCCTCGCAATGAAATGCCGATGCCCAATCGGTTCGATAGCCGCCATGCATCGCGCGCCGATAGCGCCTGGCTATCGAGACGAGAGCAGGTTCGCATTTCCGTGATGCGGTCCGGACCTCCATCCTGTGCACGACGCCAAGCACAGGAGAAATGCTATGCCCCGTCTCGTCCTCCGCCGGTTTGCAACCCTCTGCGCGCCGCTACTGATCGCTCTCGCCCTCTCGATCCCTCCTTCAGCCCGCGCCGACAGCGACGACGGCGTGGTTCGCGTCAAGAGCGCGGTGCCGATGGCCGAGGCGATCGCCCGCATCAAGGGCGACATCGCCAGCAAAGGCATCAAGTTCTTCTCCGAAATCGATCAGTCGAAGCTTGCCGCCGACGCCGGCATCAAGCTGCGGCCGTCCACCTTGCTCGTGTTCGGCAACCCGCCGCTCGGGACTCAATTCATCACGTCGAACCCGAATGCCGGGCTCGACTGGCCGGTGCGGCTGCTGGTGACGCAGGACCAGAATGGCGATGTCTGGGCCGTCTGGACCGATTTCCAATGGATCGGCCGCCGGCACAACATTCATGACCGCGACGCCCAGCTCAGAATGGCGACGGCGGTGGTGCAATCAATCACCGCGACGATCGCCGCCAAGTAACGCGCGCGGAGCCTGGACCGTAGAATCAGCGGGCCGCGTCACAGATGCGGCCCTGTGCCTGTTGTTGGAGGATATGAGGATGGAACAATTCGATGTCGTGATCCTCGGCGGTGGCAATGCCGGGATCGGCGTCACCGGACCGGTGCGCCGCGCCGGCATGTCGGTCGCGATGATTGAAGGAGATTTGCTTGGCGGCACCTGCCCCAACCGTGGCTGCACGCCGAAAAAGGTGCTGGTCGCGGCCGGCCATGCCCTGCATGAGATTGAGCGCGCCTCGGTGCACGGCATCACCGTCGATAAACCCAAACTCGACTGGGCCGCGCTAATCGACCGCGAAAAGGACCTGATCAAGGACATTCCGGCAAATCTTGCGCGGTCGATGGCCCATCGCAATGTCGAGGTTATCAGGGGATACGGTGCCTTCGCCGGCCCGAACGCGATCCGCGTCGGCGGACGCCTGCTCGAAGCCAAACACATCGTGATTGCCACCGGATCGAAGCCGCGGCCGCTCCCGATTCCCGGCTCGGCACACATGATCACCTCTGACGACATGTTGAGTGAGCGAACGCTGCCCGGCTCCGTGGTTTTCGTTGGCGGCGGCGTGATATCGCTGGAGTTCGGCCATGTCTATGCGCGCGCTGGTGCCGAGGTCACGATCCTGGAGGCCCTTCCGCAGCTGCTGCCGTCGCTGGACAGCGACGCTGTCGCACAATTGCGCGCCGACAGCGAGCGGATCGGTATCCGCATCAAGACCGGCGTCAGCGTCAAACGGGTGGAACAGGCCGACGGACCGCTGCGTGTCGTCTTCGTTCATGACGGCGTCGAACAAACTGTCCTCGCCGACCGCGTCGTCAACGGCGCCGGACGCATCGCCAATGTCGACGGGGTGGACCTTCCGGCGGGCCAAGTTGCCCACGACAACGGCCGGATCAATATCGACAACTATTTGCGTTCGACCTCAAATGCGTTGGTCCATGTCTGTGGTGATGCGGTGCCGATCTCGCCGCAGCTGTCCCCGATCGCAACCTATGAAGGCGATATCGTCGGCCGCAACATCGTGGATGGGCCGGTGCACAGCCCGGACTACGCCAGCATGGCGACTTCGGTCTATACCGTGCCCGCGCTCGCTTCGGTCGGGCTGGCCGAGGCCGTCGCCAGAAGGAACGGCCTTGCCGTCGACGTCCACGTCAACGACATGCACGACTGGTTCTCGGCGCGGACCTATGCCGAGACGATTGCGTGGTCGAAGATCATAGTCGAAAGGACCAGCGATCGCATCATCGGCGCGCATTTCGTCGGCCATGCCGGCCAGGAGCTGATCAATCTGTTCGGGCTGGCGATGCGATTCGGTATCACCGCGCGGCAGATCCGCGAGCAGGTTTACGCCTATCCGACCTTCACCTCCGACATCAAGAACATGCTCGGTTGCGGATAGCGCGGCGCTATCGAGTCCAGAGCGAGTAGGCATTTCAAGCCACGCGCGATTTCGATCATGGTGCCGTCATCGCCAGCCACACCCGAAGGCCACGGCAGAACCAGAGGAGACCACCATGTTAAAGCCCACGCATTCACGTTCGCTACGCCAAGGCATCGCCCTTGCCGTCGCCATTGCAGGCTCGCTGGCGGCCGCGACCGCGGCGTCTGCCGGCGAATGTCCGGCAGGCAAGATGAAGGCGGATGTCCGCGAGAAAGTCGATTACAAGCCGGTCGGCGTCACCGACGTCACGCTCGGTTCGATCGACCTCGAAAAGCAGCCCGCCCACCTCAAGGATCGCGAGTTGCGCTTCCGCAAGCTGACCATCGAGCCCGGCGGCATCGTGCCCTGGCACAGCCATGACGATCGTCCGGCGCTGATCTTTGTCCAGCAGGGCGAGATCGTCGAATACGCCAGCAACTGCGCCGAGCCGATCGTGCACAAGGCCGGAGACATCCGCCCCGAAGTGTTCGGCACCTCGCACTGGTGGAAGAACCTCGGCAAGGAAACCGTGATCCTCTATGTCGGCGACGTCCGCAAGGACCCGCACGACCACAACATGTGAACGAGATCAACGAGCGTAGCCCTGCGCTTCGTTGCCGGATGTGACGCCCTGGAGTCTCGTGCTGCCCCACACGTGCCGGGCGTCACATCCCCCTTATTGTGGAGCGGGCCATGACAGAGATATCACCCTCATTCAAGGCGCACGCGATGGTGGGGTATTCGCCCGGCGCCACGTTGCGTTCGTTGGTCATCGGCCTGACCGCCTTCCTGACGGTTGTTGACCTGTTTGCAACGCAGGCGATCCTGCCTTCGCTGACCCGGCACTATAATGTCACGCCGGCGGCGATGGGTTTTGCGGTCAATGCCAGCACCTTGGGCATGGCGATCGCGGGGCTGGTCGTCGGCTTCCTCAGCCCGCATATCGAGCGCCGTCTAGGCATTCTGGTCAGCCTGCTGCTGCTCGCCATTCCGACCAGCCTGCTCGCGGTGGCGCCTGATCTCACTACCTTCACGTTCCTGCGCGTGATGCAGGGCCTGTGCATGGCGTCCGCCTTTGCGCTCACGCTCGCCTATCTCGGCGAGCAATGCAGCGCGATAGATGCCGGCAACGCCTTCGCAGCCTACATCGCCGGCAATGTCGTCAGCAATCTGATCGGCCGCCTGGTGTCGGCGGCAGTCGCCGACACGTTCGGTCTGGCGTCGAATTTCTACTTCTTCGCGATGCTCAATCTCGCCGGCGCGGCCCTGGTCTTTGTCACGATCAAGCGTGCCCAGCCGATGCATGCGATGCCGACCACGCAATCGCCGTTGCAGGCGACGATCGCGCATTGGCGCAATCCGGCATTGCGGGCCGCATTTGCAGTCGGCTTCTGCATCCTGTTCGCCTTTATCGGCACGTTCACTTTCGTCAACTTCGTGCTGGTACGCGCGCCGCTGTCATTGGGCATGATGGATCTTGGCTTCGTCTACTTCGTCTTTCTTCCATCGGTAGTGACGACCCTGCTGGCTGGTCAGGCCGTCGCGCGCTTCGGCACGCGTCAGGCGATCTGGGGGGCGCTGGCATTGGCCGGGCTGGGAATGCCGTTGTTGTTGACCTCTCATCTCGCCGCTGTGCTGACCGGACTGGTCGTGGTCGGTGTCGGGACGTTCTTTGCGCAGGCGGCTGCGACCGGATTTGTCGGTCGTGCCGCGCAGCACAATCGCGGCGTGGCGAGCGGGACTTATCTGGCATGCTATTTTTTCGGCGGTCTGGTCGGTACCGCTGTGCTCGGTCAACTGTTTGATCGCTTCGGATGGACGGCTTGCGTGAGTGGCATCGTGCTGTCGCTTGCGTTGGCGGCGTTTATGACCCTCCATCTGAGGGATCCGCGGTCTCATAGCTGATTTCCGCGTTCGAGACAGGCGATCGGGCAACGATAGCGGCCCACCCGGCATGGCATGAAATCACCCGGAGTTTGGCATGATATCACCTTGCCGGATGGGGTCCGGATTCTAATGCTCGGACCCTGGAGAGGAGACACCCCGAGTCTTGAATCTAAGCGGCGTAACGCGCGCGGATGGGCACGGCGATCAGAAGATGTCTCCGAGGGAGGAATCGGATGCTGCAACTGTCGCCGGACCGCACGCGAGAAATCCTTGCCGATGCCGCGTTCAGGGAGCTCGTCTCGGGACGCGCGCGGCTGCGATGGGGTCTGTCCATTCTGACGCTGCTCATGTTCTTCGGCTTCATCGCCCTGATCTCGACCGCGAAAGCCGCGCTCGGCGCGAGTTTTGCCGGCAGCGCGATGCCGCTCGGCTTCGCGCTCGCGCTTCTCATGGTCGCGGCGATCATCGCCTTCACGGGCTTCTATGTTCAGCGATCAAACGCGCGTTTCGACGAACTCGCGCGCAGCGTCAAGCGGGAGCTCGGCCGATGATCGCCAGATCGCTGTTGATCACGCTGTGCGTGGCGTTTCCGTATGCCGCGGCGGCCCAGGGAGTGTCCACTGCAGGGGCGCGCGGGCCCGACTGGATCGCGGTCGCAATGTTCCTCATGATCGTTGCCGTCACGCTCGGCATCACCTGGCGATCGGCCGGCAGCACCGGATCGAAGGCCGGCTTCTACACCGCCGGACACGCGATCACGCCGGTGCAGAACGGGCTGGCGACCGCCGGCGATTTCCTGTCGGCGGCGGCCTTCCTCGGCATATCCGCGCTGGTCTATGCCAACGGGTTCGACGGCTTCATTTACGCACTCGGGTTTCTCACGGGATGGCCGATCGTGCTGTTCCTGATGTCGGAGCGGATGCGCAATCTGGGCAGCTACACGTTTGCGGATGCCGCCGCGTTCCGCCTGCAGCGGACGCCGGTGCGGCTGGTCGCCGCGACCGGAAGTCTCGTCGTCGTCCTGTTCTACCTGATCGCGCAGCTCATCGGCGCCGGCAAGGTGATCCAGCTCCTGTTCGGCATCAACTACATCTTTGCCGTGCTCGGCGTCGGCGTGCTGATGATTCTCTATGTGATCGTCGGCGGCATGCAGGCGACCACCTGGGTGCAGATCACCAAGGCCGTGCTGCTGCTGTGCGGCGGAACGCTGCTCGCGCTGGCGGCGCTGTGGCATTTCGACTTCAGTCTCGGGCGGCTGCTTTCGGCCGCAAGCCGCGTCCATCCCAAGGGGGCCGCCATTCTCGTCCCAGGCGGGCTGTTTGCCGAGCCGGTGTCCGCCATCTCGCTTGGCCTCGCTTTGGTGTTCGGCACGGCCGGCCTGCCGCATATCCTGATGCGGTTCTTCACGGTGAAGGATGCCGCGGCCGCCCGCAAATCGGTGTTCTATGCGACCGCCTGCGTGGCGTATTTCTGCTGGATCATTCCGGTTCTGGGCTTTGCCGCTGCGGCGATCCTGATGACCGATCCAAGCTACTTCAATGTCGCGGCGTCCGGGCAGTTCAACAAGATTGCCGACCTGGTCGGCGGGCCGAACATGGCGTCGATCCATCTTGCCCATGCGATGGGCGGCCCGCTGCTGCTCGGGTTCATCTCGGCAGTGGCATTTGCGACCATTCTTGCCGTCGTCGCCGGCCTAACGCTCGCCGGCGCGTCCGCCGTCGGCCATGACATCTACGGCCAGGTGCTAGCCGGCGGCAAAGCATCGGAAGCGCGCGAGCTGTTGGTCTCGAAGATATCGGCTGTCGCCATCGGCGTCGTTGCGGTTCTGCTGGCCTATGCCTTCGAGAACCAGAACGTGGCATTCATGGCAGGACTTGCGTTGTCGGTGGCCGCGAGCTGCAATTTTCCGGTGCTTGTGATGGCGATGTTCTGGCGGGGCACCACCACGCGCGGTGCCGTCGCCGGCGGCCTCGCCGGGCTGGTAGCATCGGTCGTGCTGGTCGTGCTCAGCAAGACGGTCTGGGTCGCCGTCTTCGGTTTTCCGACCGCGCTGTTCCCGTACGACAATCCTGCGCTGGTCTCGATGCCGCTCGCCTTCCTGTTCGTCTGGCTGTTCTCGGTAACGGACCGCAGCGAACGCGCGGCGCGCGAACGCGAGGCGTTCGCGGCGCAGTTCATCCAATCCGAGATCGGAACGGTTTTGGCCAGCGAACGCCCGGCGCTCGCCGCCGCGGCCTCGTGACATCGGGGAGCCTGGAAGACAGCATGGCCAACGCGTATCAGCTGGACGAGACCCACGACCCGGCAAGGCGCAGCTTTGTCGAGGCGGCAAACGGCGACGCGACCGACTTCCCGATCCAGAATTTGCCGCTCGGCATCTTCAGCACCGGGGCCGATCCCCAGCCGCGGACCGGCACCGCAATTGGGGATTTGGTCTTCGACCTGAAGCGAGCGCTCGGTTCGGATGAGCGCCTCCCGGTACCGATCCGCCAGGCCCTCGGGCGGGGCACGCTCAATGAGCTGTTCGCGCTCGGACCTGTGGCGATGCGGGAGCTGCGCCGCCGTGTCGCCGATCTGCTTGGACAGGGCAGCGCGGCCAATGACACCAGGCGGCGTGCCTCCGAACTGCTGACGCCGCTCGCCGACGCAACGCTGCATCTGCCCACACGCGTCCCGAACTACACGGACTTCTATGCCGGCATCCATCACGCACAGGCGGCAGGTGCGCTGCTGACGCCGGAGAACCCGCTTCCCGCGAACTACAGATGGGTGCCCATCGCCTATCACGGCCGCGCCTCGTCCGTGCAGGTCGGCCGCGGGATCGTGCGGCGGCCGCTCGGGCAGCGTCCGCCCACGGTGGCGGGCGGCGCGCCGGGCTTCGGCCCGTGCGAACGGTTGGATTTCGAGCTCGAGATGGGTTTCTACCTCGCTGCCGGCAACCGGCTCGGCAATCCCGTCCCGATTTCCGAGGCATCGCAGCAGATCGTCGGCTATTCGCTGCTGAACGACTGGTCAGCGCGCGACATCCAGCGCTGGGAGATGTTTCCGCTCGGACCGTTCCTCAGCAAGAGCTTTGCGACCTCGGTGTCGCCATGGGTGGTCACGTCGGATGCGTTGGCGCCGTTCCGGGTCGCGGCGCTGGCCCGGCCCGACGGCGATCCGCGTCCGCTCGATTATCTGTTCGACATGGCCGATCAGTCGCACGGCGGACTCGACGTTCATCTCGAGGTCCGGATCTCGACGGCAAAGATGCGCGCTGCGAACCAGCCCGCCGCGGCAATTCTCACATCCAATGCCAAATACCTGTATTGGACACCTGCGCAGATGGTCGCGCACCACAGCATCAACGGCTGCAATCTGCAGCCGGGCGACCTGATCGGCTCCGGCACCATCTCGGGACCGAGTCCGGCCCAGCTCTCGAGCATGCTCGAGTTCACCGCCGCAGGAGCGAGGCCGGCCGTGCTTCCGAACGGCGAGCGCCGCGGCTTCCTCGAGGACGGCGACGAGGTGACCTTCCGCGGCCGCTGCAGCCGGGAAGGTTTTGCGAGCATCGGGTTCGGCTCATGTGTCGGCCGGATCGGCCCAGCCGATGCCGTCATTGCCGGAAGTAACCACGCCTGACAGCGCGAGGCTGATGTGGAGTGTCAATCGCTGCTCATCTACGCACATCTTCAGACGGGAGCGGTCGACCCGGACGATGTCCGCTTGGGACAGCTCGTGACCTTGGCGGTTGGACTGTCGCTGCTCCTGGTCACGCGTCTGGTGATGCTGCTGCTCGCGGCCCTGTAGGGTGACGGAAGTCGGACGGCGAACGGCTTGTCCATTTCTTGAACGCCTTGCGAAAGCTGGTCGCATCGGCAAAGCCGACACGCTCGGCGACCTGGTCGATTGCCAGATGGGTGTTCTCGAGCAGCTCCGTCGCGATCGACCGCCGCATCCCGTCCACGATCGACTGGAACGACTGCCCGTCCTCCGCCAGCCTGCGGTGGAAGGTTCGCAACGACAGCCCGAGCTGCGATGCGATCTCCGGCGCGCCGGCAAATCGGTTGGGACTGTTGAGGCAGGCGGCCCTGATCCGCCTGACCAGCTCGGATTCGCCGGCCCGCTCGGTCATGACGACGTCGCAGAGCTGGTGGCAGATCTTCGCGGTGATCGGGTTCGCGTTGGGGCAGGGCAGATCGAGCACCTTGGCGTCGAAATGCCATTCCATCCGATCGGCGCTGAAGTCGATCGGGCAGTTGAACATCCGCTCGTAGTTGCGCCAGTGCACTGGGGCGGCGAACGGAAAGATCATCCGCTTGCTCGGGAACGGCGATTCGAGGATGCGGCTGAACACCGCGGTCATCGAGCTGCGCCAGAATTCCGCGGCGAACGGCAGCAGCGCGCCCAGCGGGTCGAGCCCATGGCTGCGCAGGATCGCGGTTGTTCCGTGCTCGATCCGGAAGCTGATCTGCCGCACCGCCGGCCCCGCCATCGTGATGTGATCGAGCGAGAACATCAGCGCTTCGCCGAATGTGCGGCTCGACACCAGCGCATAGCCGTAGATGCCGTAATCGCTGATGCGTTGCCGGGCTCCCGCGAGCAGCCCGATGTCGGATCGCTTCGCCAGCCGCATCGCGTTGCGGTAGATCGCCAGCCGTTGGCGGTGCGAGATTCGGGCATGGGGATCCTCGAGCTGGGAAGCGTCGAGACCGGTCCGCGCAAACAGCTCGCGAACCGACACGCCCTGTGCCGCGAGCTCGGCAGCCAGCGCGCCGAGGCCCAGCAGGCTCTGCGTCGGCGCATCGGGATCGCTTGAGATCGGCATCACGATCTTGATCGGCTTCATGGCACGTCCTCCACGTCCGGCTGGCACAGATTGACAAGCCGACGAACGGCTCTTCCGGCCGTTTGGCAATTTTCGACATCATAATTGGCAGAGCTTGACGTTGTCACGCTTGTTATGACGCGTGACATTCAAATGGTCGGAACCGCGGGAGCTGTACGGAACGGCCCTGCAAGAGGAGACGTCTGGCCGCCGTGACGCCGCGCCGAAAGCGGGGCCGGCCGGCTTTTGCATCGAGCGGAGGGAACCTGGATGGCGACGGTACTTCATGAGATGGACGGCAAGGTCGGCGTGGTAACGCTTGCGAAGCCGCCGCACAATTTGCTCGACGACCAGCTCATCAACGATGTGGTCGGCGCGTACCACGCCGTGGTCGCAGCCGGCTGCCGCGCCATCCTGCTGCGCAGCGCGATGCGGCACTTCTGCGCCGGCGCGGAGATGGCCTCGTGGGGAACCGGCACCAAACTTCACACCGATCAGGCTGGGCTCGAAAGAGTCTGGCGCAGTCTCGAGGATGTACCGGTCCCGACCGTTGCAGCCGTCAACGGCGGCGTGCTCGGCGGCGGGCTTGAGCTCGCTTTGACCTGTGACATGATCGTCGCCGCGAACACCGCGTTCCTTGGCCAGGTCGAGGTTGCGGTCGGATTGCTCCCGTTGCTCGGGGGTACGCAGCGCATCGCGCAACGCGCCGGCATCGCGCGGGCCAAGGAGATCGCGATGCTAGGCCGCCGTCACACGCCCGAGGCGTTCGAGCGCTGGGGCATCATCAACCTCGTCGTCCCGGAAGCGGAGCTGGCGGCATCATCGATGACCATGGCCCGGCAGCTCGCCGCCGGCCCGACCAAGGTCATCGCGGGCGTCAAGATGCAAGCGAACCTGCAGGCACGCGGCGGCGTCGCGGCGGCAGATGCGCGACAGGTCGAAATCAACGACATGATCTGGAAAGCGAAGGATCGCCAGCGCGGTGCCGATGCCTTCTTCTCGTCGGGCCCGGCAACGGCCGTCTTCGAGGGAGATTGATGATGTCCGCTGCACCTCTCCAAGGATTGCGGGTGGTCGATTTTACCCGCGTGCTGGCTGGTCCTCATTGCACCAAGGCGCTACGCGACCTCGGCGCCGACGTCACCAAAATCGAACCGCCGTCAGGCGACATCGGCCGCGCCGGACTGCCCCATGTCGGCGGCATGGGCCTCTATTTCGTGCAGCAGAACGCCGGCAAGCGGAATCTCAGCATCGACCTGAACTACGCGGAGGGGCGCGAGATCGTCGCTCGTCTGTGTAAAGATGCCGACATCATCGTCGAGAATTTCCGTCCCGGCACCTTGGCGCGATTCGGCTTTAGCTATGATGACGTCCGCGCCTTCAACCCCGGCATCATCTACGTCTCGCTGAGCGGCTACGGGCAGTCGACCTCGTGGCGCAATCGTCCGGCCTTTGCGCCAACGGTGCAGGCCGAGACCGGCCTGACCTCGATCGTGCAGGATCACTTCGGCGAGGCGCTGTCCGAGCCGCGCGGCGATTCCTGCAGCCATGCCGATGTCTATACCGGGCTGCAGGGCGTGATCGCCGTGCTCGCCGCGCTTCAGCATCGCAACCGCACCGGCGAGGGACAGCACATCGACGTGTCGATGGCCGCGACGATGCTGTCGGTCAACGAGCGCGCTGGGGCGATGATGTCGGGGATTGATACCGACGGCGAGCCGATCGCTCTGTCGGCGAACGAGTCGCACATCTTCGAGATGTCCGACGGCGTCCGGCTGACGATCGCCGCGAGCCCGATCTATTCGCCGATGTTCACGCGCTACTGCGCGATGATGCGTCGAAGCGATCTGCTGGTGGATCCGCGCTACGCCACCGCCAGCCTGCGCCGGCAGAACCTCGCGCCGTTGCTCGCGGAAATCCGTGCCTGGATCACCACGTTCGAGAACCTCGAACAGTTGCAGGCACAGGTCAGTGAAGCCGGGCTCGCGGTCGGGCGCGTGCGTACCGTCAACGAGTTCGTGGAGACCGAATGGGCCAGGGAGTGGAACGCCGTGGTCGAGGTCGATGACCGCGCCGGCGGGCTGGTCCGCATGCCGGGCAACCCCTGGATCTTCAGCCGCTCGGAACTGCCGTCGCCCGGCGTGCCGGCCTATCAGGGCGAGCACAATGAAGACGTTCTTGGCCAGCTCGACTTTGCGCCCGCGAGGATCAAGGATCTGCAGCAACGGAACATCCTGCTCAGCCGGCGGTAGGCGGAACTTGTCCGAGGCTGGTCAAAAGAGCGCTTCAATTGCATGGAGGAGGAACCCGACAGGATCAGGCGGCCCGCGCCGAGCTTCTCGGCATGGTCCGCTGCGGAGTTTTTTGCGACGCAGACTCCCCAGGGCCGGCGGCTAACTGATTCCGACCCTCTTGCCGTGGCCTTAGGCCTCGGCCTCGAAGAGCAATTTGAGATGGTTGCAGGTCCCCGCAACCAAGTTGATGAAAAACCCCAGTAATCTCAACGGATTGCTGGGGTTGTTCTTGCTTCTTAAATCGGCCCTAACAACATCAATGACTTAGCTCATAGGTTCAAATCACGACGTAACCACGCACATGATGTCGTCGCGGCACGAACTTCGGCCGGCAAGCGCTACGTTTCTGAATCCAATGGCCAAGCTCAGCATAGCGTGAGCACGTCATTTCAACAGTTCGTCGAGTGGCTCATGTTCCGGGGGCATTGTGGCCCGCTTCACCGCATCGATGACGACGGCGGCCGTATCAGAGGTACGGCACGTCCGTCGACTGGCAGCCTCCATCCAGTCGAAACGCTCAGCGCGCCGACGATGGCGTGTGATCTCAACAGGCTCGAAGCGGGCGCGTTGCCGAAACGCGCCGAGCTTGCGGCGGAATTTCCAGATCGTCGTCGTGATCATGGTATCAACTGGTACTTTGACATCTTTCATACGAGTAGATGCAACATCGTCGACGTCAGACCGTGCGAATGGACCTGCGGCGCTGTCCACGAGCGGCAGTTTATTTTGTTTTGGCGAGAAAGCGGCGCTTGCGCGCCTTGGCTCGTTTGGGTTCGAACTGCTTACATCCGATCTGGCGACCGATCAGGCGAGCAAGCGTCCGGAGGGCCTCATTCGCGCGGATGGAAATGACACGAGTGTCATCAATCCGAATCTCTTCCTCAGCTTTCGCCATACCCACGCGCTAGTCCTCTAGATGTTGCTGAATCAGTTTGGTTTCGCGGTAGACCATGGCCCAGGTACGACGCCCGAGTCGAACTCCGCGACGTAGGACAGTTGCGGGTCTCGCGCCCACCAAGTGCTCGGGTGCGATCTCTCGTTCGGCAAGGCAAGGGTCGACGATCTTGCCGAGGCCCATCTTCCGTTCGCGGAATGGGCAGTTATGGAAAGAAAATCGTCCTCTCCGCCCATGGCTGGTGGCCCAAAGACAACGTTGGCGATGTTGAGATCGTGGGAAATTATCACCAAATTTGAGGAGGCGCGGTGTTCTAGAATTTCTCTGCTTTTGCATGCGGCGACAGAACGAGGTCTCGCGTTCGGCATCCTATGGCGGGTACACGTTGTCAAAGTTGCCATTTTTGCGCCAATCGGAAACCGCCACGTTCGACGTTCATATCACCGGGCCGATGCCTATTGCGGCTTCCATTTGCCGCGAAACTCTCTCGGCGTAACTCCGGAAAAGCGTCGGAAAGCTCGAGTGAAATGCGCAGGGTCGGTGTAGCCCGAGGAAAATGCGACATCGATGATCTTGGAATTCGTGTCGCGCAGAAGTTTAGCGGCATTTTCAAAGCGGACCCCGTCAAGCAGGTCAGAATACGTAACCCCGGCGCTTGAAAGCTTGCGTTGAAAGCTTCTGATACTGATGCCGGCCATCTCTGCGATTTCCGCGAGGGTTGGAATCCTTTCGTCCAAATAGGACGGCAGCATCAATTTGACTGCTGAGACGATTTCGTGGCCGGACGGCGCAACCCCGTCGTCATGTGAAGCCGCCTGTGTCTCGCTTGCGAGATTGGGGAGATCCAGGAATGAAACGGGAATATCGATCCATGAGGAATTCTGATCCGATAAGAAGCGGGTATTTTGCCAGAACGACCGTGTCTCAAGGCTCGGTTCATAGCGGGCTTCGAAGGCCATCGTCGCCGGAACCCAGTGGGGGCCGGTAAATTGCCTTACGATTTGCATCACGTAAACATTCTGAAGCCACTGCGAATGCTCAAGATGCGGCATCCTGGCCGCGCCCGCGAGCTTGCTGCAAACTCTCACGTGATTGTCGTTGCGCTCCAGCCAAACACTCACGGTCGTGTCTTCAAGCGACGCCCACTTGCACAATTGCTGCAAGGCAATGAACAGCGTCGGCGAGAAGCGGATGATGGCGCGCATCTTTTCGCTCACGTTGCAGAATTGCAGCCGGCGAGCAGCTTGAAATCCAATGTCTGTGATGTCTTGCGACCGCTGTGCGGCTTCCGCGAAACGTGTGGCTAGCAGGATCGGGATATAGTGCTCTGGCTTTTCCTCTAAAGAAGCCGGAAGGCGAAACTTGGTCAGCAACGCCTCCGTTGGAGCACCGATCTCATCACAAATGTGAGCGAAAGGAATAATGAATTGGCAACGAGTTAGAGGAAGTACGGTCATTTTTGGGTTCTCGCGCAGAAATTGAGTTCGGCGATTTTCCACGTTTTCGGCGTGCGGCCTGGCTGAGTTGCCGAAAGGTTAGTGGCTCCCGGTTGGCGTGTATTGCAAAATATTTACTCGCTGCATTGGGGGAATAGGCGGGGCTGGCCCATTGGGAGCAGGCGCGCCCTTCGGTTTTAACTTGGCGGCTTATGGCAAGACCTCCGACGATTCGTCACCGATGCTCCAGCAAAAGCGAAGGTTAGACGAGGCGTCTCGCCGTTTGGTCTTCACACCACATGTCTTGGGTCCCATGAAGCCTGTTCATATCCCTTCCCTGTACTCGGTGCGGGCGGCGATTGCCGCCTCACTGCGTCACGGTGACGCAGCGCTTCAACGCACCGCATTCCAACTGCGGATGAGCCCGCGCTCGTTGCAGCGTCATCTCGCCGGAATGGGCACCAGCTACAGCGACATGGTTGCGGAAGTGCGCCTCGATACAGCCTGCTACCTGCTTCTAGAATCCAACCAGCGCATATCGGAGATCGCCCTGCGTCTCGGCTATGCGGGAACGAGCAGCTTCAGCCGTGTCTTCATGCGTTTGACAGAAATACAGCCCGTCATCTATCGGCGGCAGCGAACTGTTCAAGGAAACGACAAGTCCCGACTCGGGAAGGGGCCGCATGCGGGCAATCAGCAGAAATCGTCGCGATTGGCGCGAAATGGCAAGACATCTTCGCTGCCAAGCGGGAGTAACGTCGCGCCCCCTCGACAAGGGAAAAAACAGCGTTCCAACGGCACTGACTGAAGAACATTAGCGTCAGCCTGCCGCCGCTACGACAGGACAAACGATGGCTATCATTCTCGTCAGTTACCTTGTCCTGATTTGGCTGGCATTTTCAAAGTTCAAGCTGATACGCCTGACCTGGTCGTCCGGAACCGTCGCTGCCCTTGCAGGCATTGCCATTCTCGCCGTCTTCATGGCGATGCTGAATTATCTCACCCCCAACGGGCGCGTCGTGGTCGTATCACGCGTCGTGGAAGTGACGCCGAACGTCAGTGGTGAGGTGATTGCAATCCCCGTCAAACCAAACGTGCCGGTAAAGGCCGACGCGGTCTTGTTCGAAATTGACCCGACGCCGTTTCGATTCAAGGTTCGTCAGCTTGAAGCCGCACTAATAGCCGCTCAGCATCAGGCCGAGGTGCTGAAGGCGAATTACGATCAGGCCAATGCAAATGTGGCTGGTCTTGAAAAGCAGGTCTCTTTTCATGAAAAGAGGCTGAACGATATCGCCTCCTTGACAAACAGCGGAGCCACCACGTCGTTTCGCGAACAGGACACGCGCGAACAGTTCAACATTGCGGTGGCCCAGTTGCAGTCCGCAGAGGCGCAGCAGCAGAGCGCAAAGGCCTCGTTCGAATCGTCGATCGGCGGTGTCAACACAACCGTGCTGCAGACTCGCGCACAGCTCGATGACGCAAAATGGGAGCTTGAGCAGACGACGGTCAAGGCACCGTCGGACGGCTACGCTAGCGTCGTGGCGCTCGCGGTTGGTGCCCGCGCCCTGCAGGCGCGTGCGGCGATGTCATTTATCATAGAGTCGGACGTTTCCATTGTCGGTGTGTTTTCGCAGAATGGCTTTCGCACCATCAAGCCCGGCGCGCAGGTGAAACTCGTTTTCGACAATGACCCGGGACGCATCTACGAGGCCAGGATCGCGGAGATTCCGGAGGGCGTCGGGCAGGGTCAGATCGCGGTATCAGGGACGCTCGCTCGTGTCGGATCAATCGGCGGTACGAGCGCGTACCCCGCGGTGATTTCGATTCCAGCGAATGCCGACCGCTCTACCTTGCGCCTCGGTACATCGGGCACGGCGACGGTGTTCGCCGAAAATGCGGGACCCATCGGGCTCATCGCCCATATCGTGCTCTGGATCCAGTCCTACACGGCCTATCTGTAAGGATCCGATCTGATAGCCGCATGCGAGGGGTGTAGCCGGCAACCGGAGATGCAGCGTCGGGGCATGGCTGCCGTCCGTCAAACCCGATCAGCAGGCATCCGTACTCCAGCGATCCAAAAGCCTGCAACCCGCGTGATCTTGTCGAGCGCTTGTTTTGTCGGCTCGACGATTTCACGGGCTTCGCGGATCCGGCAGCAAGAATTGGCAAAGCGCGCCGCTATTGGCGTGAAATGGCAAGACATCCTCCTCAATGGCCGTGAAATAGCGAGATGAAAACCATTTCCCGGTGCTCACCGGATGCCAGCAACGATGGTCCAAGTTGGGGCGGAGAGCATGACACGGGACACGGTGATCTGGCAGTCGAGGTGCCCCGTTAGAGGGCACGACATCGGTCTGCCGCCGTGTGGACAGGATACAGAAAGATGAACCAATGACAATATTGCGCGCCGCTCTTCTCGCCATTGCCGCCGCTGGTATGGCGTGTGTGCCGACGGTTCTTTCCGCTCAATCGGCAGCCGAGCCGAAGCAGCATATGCCGTTGGAGAAATCCATCGGACAGTCGAAGCCCGAGGTCGTTCCGTCGTTGTTTGTTCTCAACTCCAAGGGCGCCGTCCTGAAGGACGGAAAGCTTGTCCTGGCCGGAATTTCTCCGAATGCCATCGTGTTTGCGGATCGCCCGGTGCGGGCCGCCGGGCATGATCTGACGGCGCGGATCGTCGAGGATTGGGGCAACGGAAGCGACAATTTCGCGAAGGATCCGCCGAACGCAACGGTTTCCGGATTCAAGAAGGACGGATCGGCTGTTGTCGACGCCGTGGTTGTGCTGAAGTCACCGAAGCTTGAAGGCGACAAGCTGACTTTCGATGTTGACGTGCTCGAAGGCGACCTGGCGGGGTCCGATGGACCGGCATCGGTCTTCATCGACATCATTGGCCGGCCGTTTACGCCGCTATCGTTTGCTGGTGTCGCCCGCAGAACGGCATGGCGCGGCGCTTACTATCGCGGCGCTGCCGTTGCCGGAGCCGCGGCTGTTGGAGCGGCCGCAGTCGCCTATCCTTATTACTACCCGCCGCGCTGTGGCTATTACCCCTATCCGCCTTGCTACTAAGGATACGTGCGACCAGCGGCCCCTGCGCAGGACCGGGCGCGGAGGCCGCGGTGTCGGTCGGCATATCAACCAATAAGCTGCAATGGATTTCCTGACATCCGAATGCAGATCGTTTCGATAGCTCAATCGAACAACAAAGGAGTACGGCAAATGTTGACGAAGCGAGACTTACTTCGCTCCACCGCGGCGATCGCCGCGCTCGCCGCCACGACGGCGAAGTACACCCCGGCAATTGCGCAGAACAAAACCGATTGGCCCAGGCTGTTAGAGGCCAAGGACATCGCTGAGGAAGGCTTCATCTACGGCTTGCCGCTCGTGATGAATTATGCGGTCATGCAAGAATATGCCGTGGACAGGAACTCGGGGCAGTTCAAGGCACCGTTCAACGAAATCTACAACATGCACCACGTCGCCACCCCGGCGGACACGGCAATCATCACGCCGAACAGCGACACCCCTTACTCGATACTCTGGCTGGATTTGCGCGCCGAACCAATGGTCATCTCGGTGCCGACGGTCGAAAAGGACCGCTACTACTCGGTCCAGCTGATCGACGGCAACACCTACAATTTCGGCTACATCGGCACGCGCGCCACGGGGACCGAGCCGGGCGACTATCTGGTGGTCGGCCCTGACTGGAAAGGCGAAACGCCGACCGGAATCAAGAAGGTTTTCCGATCGACGACGCCGTTCACATTCGCGGCTTTCCGCACCCAGCTCTTCAATCCCGGCGACATGCCGAACGTCGAGAAAGTTCAGGCCGGCTACAAGGCCCAACCGCTTTCCGCCTTCCTCAAACAGCCCGCCCCGCCCGCCGCGCCGAAGATCGATTTCCTTCCTGCCACCACGGCCGGGATCAAGGATAACTTCTTCCAATATCTCGACGCAGCCCTGCAATTCGTCCCCGAGACGCCGAGGGACAAGGCGATCCGTGCGAAACTTGCGAGAATTGGCATCGGTCCCGGCAAGACCTTCGCGTTCAGGGATCTATCGCTCGAACACAAGGCCGAAATCCTGGTCGGCATGAAGCAGGGTGACGACAAGGTCGACAAATGGCTGGCCAGCGGAAACAAAAACATCAATGGCTGGAACGTTGGTTCGTTCTTTGGCGACGAGGCCTTCTTCAACGGCGATTGGGCGATGCGGGCAGGCGCCGCCAAGGGCGGTCTCTATGGCAACGATGCCGTAGAAGCGATGTACCCCTACACCCGGAAGGACGCGGCCGGTGAGTTGCTCGACGGCAGCAAGCACAAGTACACCATCACCTTTGCACCCGACCAGTTGCCGCCAGTGAATGCGTTTTGGTCCGTTACGATGTACGACGGCAAGAGCCAGCTCTTGGTCAAGAATCCGATCAATCGCTACCTCATTAACTCTCCGATGTTGTCGGCGATGAAAAAGGACGCAGACGGTTCGCTGACGCTGTACATTCAAAAAGACAGCCCCGGCGCGGACAGGGAAGCCAATTGGCTTCCGGCGCCGGACGACAAGATCTACCTCGTGATGCGCCTCTATTGGCCGAAGCCTACGCCGCCGTCGATCTTGCCGGCGGGTCAAGGAACTTGGCAACCGCCCGGTATCAAGCGGGTCTGATGGCACCTGGACCAATCATGCTGCCTGGAAAGTGATTTGAGCGCGCGAACTCGTGCCGGCCTTTTTTGGCGGGCGCGAGTTCGAGCGTGACCCACAGGCTCTCAAGCAGCAATCGGAAACGAAGATGGTGAGCAATTACACACAGAGCGCTGATCGTCGCAGCAAGGATACATCGACGTTCAGACGCTGACCTGCGCTCAACTTGCGGGCGCTTGGCAGGAAGACGCGGAGTTGCTCACCACGTAGTACGGCGGCTGCTGCGACGGTCTCGCGCGTAAGCATCGTCTCAACGTCATGAGAGCGAAAGAAGCGGGGCACGACGTCATCCAGTGCTGCAAGGCCGATCCCAGCAAGCTGGTCGTCGAAGTGATTGCTGTCGTGTTCAAGGATATGCGCGCGAAGCTTGGCATCAAGATGAAGCCGTAGGCGAGCCTGTAGGAAACCGGGTGGGAGGACTTTTCCGTTGGCGGCTGCGAGCGACGTAGCATCATACAGCCTTAGCTTTGACGAATATTCCGACATGGTTATTGGAGCGACGGGGAATTTTCTGCTGACTGGTCCCAGTCAAGCTCCTTGGTCGGTCGATCATTGCAAACTGGGTTCGATCGTCTTGCAGTTTGGCCTGGAGGGAGGCTCCAAGATCTTGCACGGCGTTTCGTGTCCAGATGCTTTGAGCTTTATCGTTCAGGATGAGCAAATTGCTGATTGCCTGATATTTGACGGTCAAATCCTTCGGCCTCACGACTTCGTGGTGCTTCCGCCTGGGAGCGATTTTACGTTCGCGTCGTGCGGCATCCATCGTTGGATGTCGATTTCGATGCCTGTTGGGCTCTTTGAAACATTTGTTGTCAGGACCGGCAGAAACCATCTTACACGGCTCAAGAAAGCAAAGTGCGTCATTTCGTCCCCGAAACAATTTCTCAATTGTTTGACTGAGGCAACCGCGAGCACAGCCGCGCTCGTACGCAAGGAGCAAACGTCGACGCTCCACGGACTTAGCATTGCCCGGTTGTTAAACGCATTGATCGGTGCAATTGCGGATTTGGACAACGAAATGTGCCTCCCAACGGAAAAGTCGCGATTGTCCAGTAACACTGTGACAAAAGCGTTGGAGCACGCCCATGGTCAGAAATGGGGAGGGCTCCAGGTTGCTGACCTGGCCCTCGCGGCTGACGTAACAAGCCGGACGCTCCTGAGGACGTTCCGGCAGCAGCTGGGCGTTGGTCCAGCAAGCTATCTCAAGCTACGTCAACTCAACATGGTCCGCCGTGCACTCCGCGGAAAATGTGGGCCGTCAAGCAAAGTCACAAACATCATGAGCGAACACGGCGTTACCGAATTCGGTCGTTTTGCCTCGGAATACAGAGCCCTTTTTGGAGAGCGCCCGTCGGAGACGGTGGCGAGGTCGCGGGTGCAAAGTGCGGGATGAATCGACTCGCTTCAGCCAGCGTCGTCAACCGCAATACCCAAATTTGCAAAGTGCGAGTCGCGTCTCCGGGCGCGCCGAGAAGGAGCGCGGGTGCGATCGTCTGCGCAATGGCATTCGACAGCTGACTGTCGGCGTGTCGGATAGCTTTGATCCGGCCTGAAACAGAAACGTCACGCTGCGGTGTACCGAATTTGCAACGGGCCGACTTCTTTCGATTGGTTGTCCGATTTTACATAGCGACTGGGAGTTGACCTAAATACTTTTCGGTACAGGCCCTCGAACTTGAGGCTGATGTGTTTGCAAGGGATTTTGAAATGAGAAAGATCGTACTCACCGCCGCCGCATTCACTGCATTCGTAGCTCCTGCGTTCGCTGCCGACCTGCCGCAGCGGCCCTACCCGGCCAAGGCCCCCATGATGGCTGCCGTCTACGATTGGACCGGCTTCTACATCGGCGGTAATGGCGGATATGGCACGAGCCGCAATTGCTGGGGTGTCGTACCGGCAGGTGGCCTGGTCATTCCTGATGGTTGCCACAGTCAGTCTGGAGGCGTCATCGGTGGACAGCTGGGGTACCGTTGGCAGGCCGGTCAGTTTGTGTTCGGTTTGGAAGGCCAGGGCGACTGGGCAAATATGCGCAGTTCACACGTGAGCGTTGTCAATCCGCTTCTTACCAATTCTTCCAAGGTCACCAGCTTGGGTCTTTTCACCGGCCAGATCGGCTACGCGTGGAACGCTGCGTTGCTGTATTTGAAAGGCGGCGCGGCGGTGACGAACAACGACCTTCTTCAAGCTACCACGATTGGAGGCGTTGGCCTGAACTATGCGACCTCAACCCGTTGGGGCGGCGCCATCGGCGTTGGGTTTGAATACGGCTTCACGCCGAACTGGTCGGCCGCCATTGAATATGATCGCTTGATCATGGGTAACGCCAACAATTCCTTCTCGGTACCGGCAGGCGCTGCTGCCGTGGTCAATCAGGTCAGCCAAGACGTGGATCTGATCACCGTGCGCGTGAACTACAAATTCGGTGGACCCGTCGCTACGAGTTACTGATCTTTGCCGGCGAGGGCCGGCTTAGCAGCCGGCCCTTGTTGGCCTCTTGACCAATTTGGGACGAAATTTTCGTGATGGACGACATGAAGAAACTTATCATTGGGGCAGGATTTGCTGCCGTCAGTTCTACCTGCGCCTTTGCGGCAGACCTTCCCATGCAGACCTACAAGAGCGCGCCCGTGGTGGCCCAGGTCTATAATTGGACCGGCCTTTACGTCGGAGTGAACGGCGGTTACGGCTGGGGCACGCAAGATCCGCTGACGCTCGTCTCTGGCAGGTTTGACCGTGCAAGCTTCGATATCAGTGGCGGGATGTTCGGCGGCACCATGGGTGCCCAAATCCAGCAGGGATATGTCGTGATCGGCCTTGAGGGCGATCTTGATTGGGCGAACGTGAAGGGCAACGGCATCATAAGTCCGGCTATCGCGGGCATCGGGCAGGGTATTACACTCAATATCGCGTCCAACATCAGCGCCGTTGGAACGGCTCGGGCGCGAGTCGGCGTCGCCGTCAATAATCTGCTTTTGTATGTCACCGGTGGTGCTGCTTTCGTGAAATCGAGCGCGAATGGCACCTCAATTGCCGGCGTCGCATGTGGTACGCTCGGCGTACTTCCAAATTGCACAGCCTCAGCCTGGCGTCCTGGCATTGTTGCAGGCTTGGGTATCGAATATGGTTTCACGCCGAACTGGTCCCTGAAGGGTGAATATCTCTACACCCAGGTGGTCGGCACGGGCGTAAGCACCGACAAGCTCAACACCTTCCGCGGCGGCATCAATTATCGATTTTGAAACGGAAGATGCGGGTAGGGCGCTATCATGAATCCTAAGGCGTTGGCTCTCTGTGCAACGTTGGTTGCACTCACCGGTCCTGCTTCGGCCCAGACCCCGACATGGACCCAGACGGGTATGCTCACCTGCAAGCTTAACCCGAGCATTGGATTCATTATCGTCGGACACCAGTCGATGGAGTGCCGCTTCGTGCCATCCATGCCCGGTCCCCCACAATTTTACGAAGGCGCCCTCAACACGGTAGGAATTGATATTGGGGTAATCGGTGGCGGCGCCTTGGCGTGGGGCGTTCTGGCGCCCGTCGCCGGCGTTCCTGCCGGGGCTCTGGCTGGCACCTATGTTGGTGCGAGCGGTGACGTGGCGTTGGGTGTTGGTGTCGGGGCAAACGTTCTGGTCGGCGGATCCAACAGAAGCTTCGCGCTGCAACCGGTATCAGTCGAAGGTTCGGTCGCGCTGAATGTCACGCTTGGCCTGTCAGCGCTTCAACTGCGAGGGGTCCCTTGAGCAAAGCGCGCCTGCCGCGGAACACCCAAGTCGAACAAGAGACGCGAGATAGAGGATCTAGAATGCGGTATTGCTACCTTCTTGCAGTTGCTACGACAATTGCGTGCTCCAGCGCTCTCGCCCAGACGCCGCTTTCGGCCTATGTCGACGGCAACGGCTTCATTGATGTTCAAAAGCTGACATGTGCCCAACTCGCGGGTACCTACCAGGAAGACGCGGACGCCCTGACGGCCTGGTACAGCGGTTGGTACAACGGCCTAGCCAAGAAGCATTATCTGGATCTCAGGAAGGGAAAGGTCGTGGAGCATGAGGTGATCCAGTACTGCAAGGCAAATCCAGACAAGCTGATTATCGAAGCCATCGCCGTCGTATTCAAGGATGAGCGGGCGAGACTGGGAATTCGGATGAAGGCCGATTGAGACAAGAGCGCCATTCGTTAGGCCCGGCGTTCGATGAGGGGGGGACCTACTGATGTTGTCCTTTGCGAAGCGTATAGTCAGCGCCAACGTGCTGTTTGGTGGGGCAGGCGGGCATCAGCGTTTCCTTAGGGTATCCGGCCTGATGCTGGCGTTCGTACCGTGATGCCATGAGCAACCTCGCAATCAATCTGTGGCCGCGATGGCTCAGGGTACTGATTGTCGGAGCAGCCACGGCCGCGGCGATCGGCAGCGGATGGTTCGCGTATCGCTACTTCGCAAAGCCTGTTGTGCTCACCGTGGCTGCCGGGTCGGCCGATGGCGAATCGCTGGCGCTGATCTCGGCGATATCAGCGCGCCTGTCGGCGTCGAACTCGCATGTCCGGTTGAAGGTCAGCGATGCCGGAAGTTCAGCGAAGGCCGCCGAACTGCTGGCGGAGGGCAAGGCCGATCTTGCAATCGTTCGAGGCGATACCAGAGGCCTGGCAGACGCGCGGAGCGTTCTGCTCCTGACCCATGGGGTGGTCCTGATCGTGACGCCCGCAGCCACCAGCGCCGACAGCCTCGGTGGTTTACACGATATGACCATTGGCGTGGTCGGCGGCGCCATCAACGCTCCGACAGTTGAGGCCCTCAAGCAGGTGTATCAGTTCGACCGCGCCAAGGTCACCTTTCTGAATGTTGCCATCAACGACGCCGCGGCGTCGCTCGCATCAGGAAAGGTTCACGCGTTGCTGGCCGTTGTTCCTCTAACGGAAAAATACCTCTCCAAAGTCAGGCAATTCTTTCACCAGGAACGCGCCAAAGGGTCAGCGCCAAAACTGATCGAAATCGAGTCGGCCGGTGCGGTCGCCAACGTCGCGCAGCAATACGAGAGCTATGACATCCCGAAAGGCACCTTGCGGGGCGCTCCGCCGGTTCCCTCCGATGACCTGACCTCGCTGCGCTTGTCGTACTTTCTCGTCGCCAATAAGTCAGTCAATGCCGACACCATTACCGATCTGGCGCAGTCACTGGTCGATGCAAAACGGGATCTGCTGTCACAGTTTCCGATATTGGCCCAGGCCGCGGCGCCGAGCACGGATGCGGATGCGTTGATCCCGATCCATCCGGGAGCTGCGACCTACTACAATGGCAACCAGCAGAGCTTCTTCGACAAATACGACGACAAGCTCTATTACGGGTCGCTGTTGCTGGGCTCACTGATCTCCATCCTCGTGGCAGCCTGGCGCTTTGCCCGCTCAGGCAGCGGACCGCAAAGTATGCTGGAGCCGCTTTATGAGCTTGGCAACGAAATCAGGATGGCGAAGAGCGAGGCCGAACTGGACCAAATCGAACGGAGAATTGACGGTATCCTCAAGGCTGAACTCGCCAGGAATGCAGGCGGTGAGGGCGCCGACGGCGCCGAGATGGCCGCGCTAGGTCTTGCCGCCCAACGGCTCCAATACCTGATGAGCCATTGCCGGACCCGGCTTGGCCACACATCGGTTCGCCCGGCAAGCAACTAGCGCGTGCCCGAACACTCACTCTGCAGGGCAAACGCCGCATCCTTGATCTGGATAGGCGCGCTCCGGTTGCGCTTCGCTGCTCGACTCAGCTGTCGTCAGAGGAGCCATGATAGTGACCGAACCGCGAAGCAGTCAGGCAAGGGCGATGTGCCTCCTGAACAGGAGCTGAAACGCCCCTTTGAGGTTGAAAGGACCCGTTCGATCCACGTCATCGGCATAAGTCGTTGAAACCGCAGCAAATGCGACCTCCCTCCGAGCGCGCCATAAATCCACGTTCGGCTTCGAAGTCGCCGGCCGCGACATGGATAGAAGTGGCCGTCAGCTGCCTGGCTCCCAGGCGGCAGCCAAAAGGCCATCTGTTGGTCAAGGAGGTTCAACCTCGAATGACGAAGAACTTTTTCTCCTCCCTCCCTATCCCGTATGCCAAAGTCTGGTCCGGCCGTACAACGGGACAATGGAAAATCCGAAATCATGATCATGGACCGTGGAATTGCCGACGCCGGTACGCTGGGTGAGGGGGCTCTGCCCGGGCTTCGATCGCGGGCTCTCAACCGCCGGGCGTTTCTGTTCGGCTCCGCTGCTGGTCTCGCCGCACTGGGCCTGGCCGGTTGCGCATCCGACTACATGAGCTTGGCCGAGGCGGAGAAAGTCTACGGGCCTGTGCCGAACGAGAAATTCCCGATCCCTGCGGTCGATGTTAGTAAGGTCAATCCGAAATATCTTCGCAAGACAGTGCGCTATGACAGTAGTGAGGCGCCCGGTACGATTATCGTCGATCCCAGCAAATACTATGTTTACCGCATCGAGGGCGAGGGAAACGCGACCCGCTATGGAGCCAATGTCGGCCGCGATGGATTCCGGTGGAGCGGGGAGGCTTATGTCGGGCGCAAAGCCGAATGGCCTACCTGGACGCCACCTAAGGAGATGATCGCGCGCCAGCCGGAGGCGGGCAAATATGCTCGCGGCATGCCGGGAGGTCTCGACAATCCACTTGGTGCCCGCGTGCTCTACCTCTATCAAAATGGGGTGTACACGCTTTACACGATCTATAGCACCACCGACCCCGAAACGATTGGGAACGGCATTACGAGCGGCTGTACCGGCCTCCTCAGTCAGGACATGATCGACCTATATGCGCGAACGCCCGTCAATACGAAGGTGATCGTGCTGCCGGCATAGGCTTGCCGACACGTCTTTGCACGGCGAAGAGCCAATTCGGACTTTGTCGCCGGCTTCCTCGGTGCGCTGTGGGTCCTTCAATCCGCCGGTGTGTAAGCGCGTCATCGAGAGACGGGGTTTGACCAGGGGGCTCGAAATTGTCTGAATAGAAATTCCAATGGGTGAATGGATGTAGCTGGCTATTGTCGCGCGGCGGCCGGCCAACGTTCATCGAACGATGATCAGCGCTTGGCCACACGCAGAACGGGCTGGGGGATAGCTTGAAGATATACGGGGCCTCAACGTCGTCGCCGAGCCGCTCGAAGGACGGCCCCCACAGGACCGTCGCGACGAACCCCAGAACAAGGAGCGTGATCAACAGGATTGTGGAGGCGGTGTCGCTAATCGAGGCTCCCATCTGGACATTCCGCTTCTTGGATGTGGTTGAGAAATTTACAACATCTACGGGTTGAAGCATAGCTTCCGACGCGCCCCAATCTAGGCAACAAGCGAAAAGCGCTGTCTCTTCTTGGCCCATTGTCGACCTCGCAAAGAGTTGGCATCGTGGTGCGATGAATAAACAACCGCTTGCCCATCTGCGTACATGGTCGCTCTGTTTTGCGATTTATTGCGTCGCGTGCACCAACGCCGTTGCCTGCGTAATCCCAGGCGCCGGATCAAGTATTTTATTTGAGCAGGTTCCGACCGACCCCCGCTTTTCTTCCTCCGAGATAATTGAAGCATCGGTCTATGATCGTACGCGAGTCGAACGGGCTGGTTCTGGTTATCAGGTGGAACTGTTGACCGCACGCGTTGATCACGTGGTCAAGGGATCGACCAATACCGAGACCGTGAAAATCCTCCTGCACCCCGGTTGCCCCATAGTTGGTTACAACGGGCACGGCATTATTCTCGGAGAGCTTCAGGACGATCCGCAGCTCGGGCTTGTGCTGATACCGAAGGAGCATGGGCTGAGGGAGCCGTTGTGAGAAACAGGCTGGCTTGCTTCCGCTTGTGGCCCTTAGCGGACTTGATTGGCGTTGTGGCTGACTTCCGCTTTGCCGGAGATAGCCGACATCATTGCCAAAGGAGAGACTGCTTCTGTCGATCCCTCTCCGTCGGCGGGAAAGGCAAGGATCGTGGGTGGCACTGTCGCGTCCACTCATCAGCAGACGAGCTTGCCTGACGCCGTTGCGAACTTTCGTGTGAACGAAAACAGCACGTATCTGGTGCGATTTCTGTTGCGGTCGTCGCGGTGGGGGCAACTAAGATCCCGTAAGACATTAATCTCATTGGTGGCCCGGCAGGACTCGAACCTGCAACCAGACCGCTATGAGCGGCAGAATAGCGATCAGCCTCGTTGCCTTTGTCGCGCATTCGGTCGCTTCTGCTCGCGTTTGTTACGTTTTGACGATGTCGCTCCCGCTTTGGTCGCCACCCAGCGATCAGTCAAAACGTCTCGGTAATCTTGCTCAGGCGAGGGGGACGATCCGGGTCAAATCCACGGGCGCATGCCGCCTGCTCGATCATCCGATAGGCCGGAACGAGCATGGTGATCGGGTCGGTGGCGGGGTCATCCTCGACCAACCAAGGCAGCGAGCCATGCGGTCCGCCGCAGAGATGCAGCGCGATCTTTTGCTCACGCAATTCCTCTGCCAGTGCGTCCACCGTGGTCGCCGTTTCATCCATGACACGCATCATGACAACTGGCGTGCGCGACGATAACGCGGCACGTGGCCCATGCTGCAGCTCGGCGGCGCTCAGTCCGATGGAGGGCAGGCGCATGATTTCCGAAAGCTTGAGCGCGATCTCCCTCGCCGAGCCCAGGCCCAGGCCCCGAGCCGCCACAAACACAGCTGACGCCTTGACGAGATCATCGGCAATTTCCGACCAGTCGAGCGCCAGCGCGCGGTGCAGGCGCTCGGGTAGCCGGTCGAGGGCTGACCGTAGCGCACGATCTTGCGCCAGCTCGGCAACCAGTCCGGCGCTGGCGGCCATCGAGCCGATTACGGTCTTCGTCGCCGCTACGGAGTGCTCTTGGCCGGCTTCGATCGGAACGACGAACTCCGCTTCGTCAGCCACCGGCGACGACGTCGCATTGACGATTGCAATCGTGCGTGCGCCCGAGGCTCGCGCCGACCTGGTCGCTGCGACGAGATCCGGGCTGCGCCCGGATTGCGAGATCACGATGAACAGCGCACCGCGCAGCATCAAGGGTGTGCGAAATGCCGTGATCACCGAGGGAGCACTTGCTGAAACGGGAAGGCGAAGCCGCGTCTCGACAAGATATCTCAAGAAAACCCCGGCATGCCCGGAGCTTCCCCGACCACACACGACGCACAAAGGGGCGGAGTCAATCCCAATCCGCTGTGCGATGTCGCGCGTGGCGGGTCGGCTGCGAACAATGTTGGCGACAACATCCGCGCTTTCCCCGATTTCGCTCGCCATCGCGGATGTCGTCACGGCTCAACCACTCCGCCTCGGCCGCGTCCCGCCGCTCCCTTTGGGAGTCGGTCACGATGCGAGTCACGATTCTTGGCAAGCTCGACAAACACTTGCCGAAGGTTGCCGTCACAGTTCTCCAGAACGGTCTCCGCATCAACCCTGTCGACACCGAGCGCCAGAAGGACTGCAATCTTGATGTCTCCCTCGGCCTGCTCGAGCGAGCGTGCCGCGTGCGACGGATTACAGCGCGCGATTTGCGCCACCATGGCCTCGGCGCGCCGCTTTAGCTTGGCATTGGTCGGCGGCATGTTCACCATCATGCCGCGATATACCCGGCCAAGGCGCAGCATGATCCCTGAGGAGATCAGGTTGAGCACGACCTTCTGCGCGGTGCCCGCCTTCATCCGCGTGGAGCCGGCGATCAGCTCTCGGCCGGTCTCGACCAGGATCGGAAACGTTGCCAATGCCAGCAGTGCGGTGCCGGGATTGTTGGCGACACCAATCGTTACTGCATCGAAAGACCCTGCCTGCTGCAGCGCCGCGACCGTGAACGGCGTGGTGCCGCTGGCGGCTACCGCAATCACCACGTCGTGCGGCGTGAGCCGTGCGGCGCTGATCTGCGTGACTGCATCATCGACATCGTCCTCCGCGCCCTCGATGCTGGTGACGAACGCGCTGTCACCGCCGGCAACGACGAAGCGGACGCGCTCGCGGGGCCAGGCGAAGGTCGGCGTCAGCTCGGCGCCGTCCTGGACCGCCACGCGGCCTGACGTGCCAGCGCCGACATATACAATGCGACCACGGTCGCCCAGCACCGTCTTGGCCGCTTCGGCTGCCGCAGTGATCGCGGGAAGGGCATGGCCGATCGCGGCGACCGCCGCAAGCTGGCCCTCCCACATCGCTTCCATCGCTGACGTCAGCGACCATGCATCAAGGTCGGCAAATCTGGGATCGACTTCTTCGGTGGCCATATCCGTGATCCAAGCACCATCAAACGCGGAACTTCGAAGTCTGTTCATGGTCAGTTTCTCTCTTGGGCGGGTCCAGCTTGCGCAGGTCGAGCCGCCCTCGCGCCACAAGCAGCGCGCCGGCCGCTGCGTCGGCGTCAGGACGCCTCAGGCGGGCGCGCAGGTCAGGCGTTAGCCAGGGCGTAATCGCATCCGCGAGCCCGCCCACCAGCGCGAGCCGGTCAATTCCTTTAGCCAGGAACAGATCAAGCAGATCGCCAATGGCATCGGCCGCGTGTTCGACAATGCGGCGGCCGACCGGATCGCCCTGATTGGCGTGCCGCATCACGGTCGGCGCGAACGCAGCGTAGTCGGTGGCCCTGGCTTCTTCGGACCGCGCCACGGCCTGATAAGGATCTTGATCGAATGCGCCCAGCACCTCTGCGAGCAATGGTGTCAGCTCGCCGCGGCGATCCGCGGCCCGCAGCGCCAGTCGAACGACCTGCAGGCCAATGTCGGCGCCGCTGCCTTCGTCCGAGACGGGGAAGCCGTAACCGGCGATACGGATCTCGCGGCCACCGATCAGGCCGACACCCACGGAGCCCGTGCCGGTGACCACAATGGCCCCGTCGGCGCCGCTATGGGCGCCGAGACAGGCAGCCAGGCCATCGCTGATGAAGATAACGGAGGCAAAGGGATGCGGGATCTCTTTGAGCGCCGCTTCCGCACCCCGGCGACCAATGCCGGCGAGGCCAATTCCGGCGTGCATCCGCGTGAAATCCTCGTGCGTCAGTTCGGACTGTGCGGCCGCCGCTTCGGTGGCCTCCATGATGGACCGCCAGGCCCGGTCGAAGCCAATCCGGGTCGTGGCAGGCCCCGAGCTCGCTTCACCGAGTACCCTGCCATTTTCGTCCTCGATCCGGGCGCGGCAGCGGGTTCCGCCCCCATCGATGCCGAGATAGGTGGTACCTTTTGTTCCCATGAGAAGTTAACGCAAGGGATTAGCTCCGGGTCCCCGAATCCCGTTGTGTACATATAAGGACCTTTACAGCACGGGACTCGCCTCACGAGCCCGTGATTGGCATTCTCGGATTAGCACTTATGGGCCAAGCTGGGTCTTCCGTGGTTCTCTCGATTGCTGCGCAGCACATCTTTGATGGTGCCGACATGCGCGGGCCAGGGTTGGTCAGGATCTCGCAGGGGCGGATCGAAGGCATTACCGAGGAGGCGCGCGCCTCGATCCACCTTCCCCGAGATGCGATCCTTGCACCCGGATTTGTCGATGTTCAGGTGAACGGAGGCGGCGGCGTTCTTCTCAACGACCAGCCATCGGAGGCCGGCGTTCGCCGCATCGTCGAGGCGCACCGCAAGGCCGGCACGACGGGCTGTTTGCCAACCCTCATCACCGATCGAAGCGAGGTCATCGAACGATTGGCTGTAGCAGCTCAGGCGTGCCTCGAAATTCCTGGCGTGCTCGGCTTTCATCTGGAAGGTCCGGCCCTCAACAGGTCTCGCAAGGGCATTCATCCGGAAGCCGAGATACGCGTGCCCGATCGGCGCGATCTCGCCACCATCAAAAGCTTCGGGGACCGCGGTCGCTCCATGGTGACCTTGGCCCCGGAATGCGTGCCCGCGTCCATGATCGATGAATTGATCGGCGCTGGATTGCGTATCGCGGCCGGCCACAGCGACGCCACCGCAGCCGAAATCGGGCAGGCAGTCGATCGCGGTGTCTCGGGGGTGACCCATCTGTTCAATGCCATGTCGCAGTTAACCGCCCGAGAGCCGGGCTTGGTGGGCGCCGCGCTGGGAGATGACCGGTTGTTTGCAGGGATCATCTGCGACGGCATCCACGTTGACCGCGCCTGCTTGCGTGTTGCCTTGCGCTGCAAGGGACGCGATCGATTGATGCTGGTTACCGATGCCATGCCATTGGCGGGCACGAGCGACCGGCAATTCCTGCTACAGGGAAGGGAGATCACGTTGCACGACAATCGCCTGACTGACCGGGATGGCACGCTCGCGGGCGCTCACCTCACCATGATCGAGGCGGTGCGCAACGCTGTTGCGCTCATCGGAATCTCCCTTGTCGATGCTCTTATCATGGCTTCCCGGACGCCCGCGGCATTTCTGGGCCTTGGGTCCGAGCTTGGACGGATCGCGCCCGGATACTGCGCGGATCTTGTCGCCTTTAATTCGAACTTTGAGGTCGTCGGCACATGGATAGGCGGGGTCGGTTCGATGGGCGAGGCGAACAGGCCTTCCGAGCGAGGTTAGATGCGCAACCAGCCCAAGCGGGGGGAGTGTAAGCGCCAATCCTGACAGGGGCCTGGCGAGGCATCTGCGCCGGTAGACTGCGTGGTGCACGTCGCCCGGCAATTACGCCGTAGTCAGTGCCCGAAGAACAACCACAGCAGGATGATCACGGGAATTGGCACGCCCAAAGCCAAAGCAAGACGCCTCGTCCCATCGCGCTTCACTCCCTTGTTTATTTGCGCCAATGGCAACTCCGGAAGACGCGTCCACGTTCCTAGCCCGCCGATCGCGTCGTCATTGCCGCCGCGCGAAGGTGAAGGGCGGATAACGGTAGTCATCCCTTAATGATGAGGCGACCCAGGAACGCATTGCAGGCCCGCTCGGCTTCAGCGAACGAACTGAAGGGAGACCCGGATACGTGAGCCGCTGGCATATTCAGAAAGTCGGGGCGATATGATGCAACAAAGCCCGGCTCTCCATGCAATCCAGGTCCACTCCGGCTCTCGTTGCTGATGACGAATGAATAGTCGTCGCTGCTTGCGATCCATATCTCCAGTTCAGTATCGACTCGACGGAAGTGCAGGGCCATTTCACCCTCCACAAACTTTGGTCCTCCGTGATCATCCACATGGGACGCTTAGCCCGCTCTTGTGCGGTTGGCCGCTTCGGCCTCCCGCGCCAGCCGTTCGGCCTTTAGGCGCTCTCGATTATCGTGGATCGCTTTTTGCGCTTTGGCGTAATCCGTCATAGCATCCTTCGGCCTGACCGTTTTGAATGCCTTGTTTGCTTCGCGTTCCGCGGCCGTCGGCGCCCGTCGGTCTCGGTCGTTAGCCATTGTTGACCTCCCATTTGGGCTAACTAGTCAACGCGCGGAGCTAGCTTTCGATCCTATTAGCTCGGCCCACGGTCGGCTCGAGGATCTTCGACATCAAGCGCTTTGAGCCACATGGCGCCAATCGGCGCGGTCGCTATCCTGCACCGAAACCTCGTGAACAAACAGCGATAAAGGTGGTCAATCAGGATCGAGTTTCATTGCTCTTGTTGATTGTTTCGGTCGCTGATTACGTTCCGGACGTGGGGTCCGGGGCGGCAATGGCAGCTGAAACGCTCCTACAAGGCTGATATGAGCCTTTGGCTCTTCATCGTTGGGATGGGCAACTGAAATTGCAGCAGATGCGAACGCCCTCCGAGCGCACCATAATCCTAATGTGATACGTCGTCACTATGGGCTTCACATTGGCTGAGCATCCGGCTCGAGAATTGGTGCGCGAAGCATTTGCTACCATAACGCACGAGATGCGCCCACTTGATACGTCTGAGCGATAGCGAAAAGGGACTTAATGCTAAGCTACATGTCTGCTTGTCGAGCGATAGGCGGCAATCGTCTCTTGGTAGGACACCGTCAGTTTTTGGACCCGAAGCCGACATCAGCGCTTGGTGAGGCGCTGTGACTGCCCCAAACGTGCCAGCGCTATGCGCAGGCGGTTGAAGGATAGTGGCGCTGCCTCTTGCGTAGCGGTCCCACATTTCTTTTCTTCTAGATCCTCGACCAGCTCGAGCCCAGCACGCATCAGATCGTTCGCAATCTCATTGGGATCAAAACCGCTCAGGTCGCCGGTGAGGCGCGCGTTGCGCTGGTTAGTCAATGTTGCTGACGGTAATTCCCCGGAATTGCTGGCGCGCCGAACCCGGTCTGGGATGCCTCATTCAACGCATCCGGTTCTTGTCAAGTCAACGTCCGCCCTGCATTCGCATCGAACATATTTGGAGATGATCATGCGTAGCATAGCCTTGATGATTGCATTCGTGATCTCGTTTACCGCACCGGCTTTGGCTCAAAGAGCCGAGATCGAGGCCATCAATGCGAAATGGATTGAGTTGTTCAACAAGGGCGACTTCTCTGGAGTTGCGTCACTCTACAGCACGGATGCGACCGCATTCCCGCCAGGTTCTGCGATGGTGCACGGCCGATCAGCCATCGAAGCAATGTGGAAAAGCATGGCGGAACAAGTTGGCGATCCGAAGCTCGCAACCCTTGACGTTAAGCCCCTTGGCCCATCCGCGGCGCGCGAGATTGGGACGTTCGCCCTCAAGACCAAGGGACCGACACCGAAGGATGTGACTGGAAAGTATGTCGTGGTTTGGGAGAAGAGCGGCGATGATTGGAAGCTGACCACCGACATCTGGAACGAGGGCAACTAGGCATCTCTGTTCATAGCTGTGCTTCGCGCCAAACGAGGCTTTACGTTGAGTTGGCTATTGCACGGTCGCGAAGGCGCTCGCGATCGGGGCCTCATGGCATCGCTTGGCAGCGCCCACCTTTCGCCGGAGCCAATGTGTTAAACTGGCTGAGAAGTCTCGCGATCGGTGCTTCCATTTGCAGATGTGCCTTCGCAGGTCTCTGCGATGTGCTACTCTTATCCCTATTGGCCATAGGTATACCATGACAGGTATTGCAGAGTGGCTGGCATCGATCGGTTTGGGAGAGTACGCCGATCGTTTCGCAGAGAATGCCATCGACCTCTCGGTCGTCGGCGATCTCACGGAGCAGGACCTCAAGGACCTCGGCGTCCTGCTTGGGCACCGGCGCAAGATGCTGCGCGCAATTGCGGAACTTGAGGATGATGTCGCTGAATCGGACCAAGCGGCCGCCAAACCAGCGCCGCGAGACAGCGCCGAGCGGCGCCAAATCACGGTCATGTTTTGCGATCTGGTGGGCTCGTCCGCACTTTCGGCCCGGCTTGACCCGGAGGACTTGCGCTCGATAATCGGCGACTATCACGCCTGCATCGCTGAGGTTATCGCCCGGAGCGAGGGCGTTATCGCGCGCTACATGGGGGATGGCGTGCTTGCCTATTTCGGCTACCCCCTGGCGCACGAGGACGATGCCGAGCAGGCGACACGGGCGGGGCTGTCACTGGTCGATACCGTGGCCAACCTGCAGACAGATATCGGCACCAAGCTGCAGGTTCGCGTTGGCATCGCTACCGGTATGGTCGTCGTGGGCGATCTGATCGGCGAAGGCGCCGCCAAGGAGCAGGCGGTGATTGGTGAGACACCGAATCTGGCTGCTCGTCTGCAGCAGTTTGCCGAGCCCGGTACGGTGCTGATCTCCGAGAGTACGCGCCAGCTCACCGAAGGATATTTCGAATACTGCGATCTTGGCTCCATCGCGCTGAAAGGATGGGCGGAGCCAATACCTGCCTGGCAGGTGCTCGGGACGACTGGAGTCGAAAGCCGCTTTGAGGCTCAGCACAGGACTCGATTGACACCCTTAATCGGGCGAGACGAGGAGATCGAGCTGCTGTTGCGGCGCTGGCAGCACGCCTCTTCGGGCGAAGGTTGCGTAGTGGTTCTAACTGGCGAGCCAGGTATCGGTAAGTCGCACATCGCGCTGGCGCTTCAAGAGCGGCTCCAAGCCGAACCACACATTACGGTCCGCCATTTCTGCTCGGCGCACCATACCAACAGTGCGTTGTATCCGTTCATCGACAATCTCGAACGTGCTGCCCGGTTCGAAAGAGGCGAAGCGCCGACGGAGAAGTTTGCCAAGCTTGAAGCTCTGCTGTTGCGGTCCGGCGCCGACGCAGATCGTGTGGTGCCGGCCCTAGCAAACCTTCTGTCGCTGCCGGTCAGTGACCGCTACCAGCTGCCCGAGCTCAGTCCGCAGAAACACAAGGAGATGACGTTGGCGGCATTCTCGGCTCAGCTCGAAGCGTTGGCGGCGCGGCAGCCAGTGTTCATCATCTTTGAGGATGCCCATTGGTCGGACCCGACTTCGATGGAGCTGCTCACGATTACACTGGAAAAGGTGCCACGACTCCGAGTGCTGCTGCTCATCACCGCGAGACCAGAGTTCACGCCGCCCTGGCCTGGTCATGCACATGTGACGACCGTCTCGCTTACACGGCTGAACCGGCGCAACGGGGCGGCCTTGATCGAGCGCGTCACGGCAGGCAAGACGCTTCCGGAGGAGGTCTTGGACCAAATCCTCGCTCGCACCGACGGCGTGCCCCTGTTCGTCGAGGAACTGACCAAGGCGGTGCTCGAAACCGGCTTGCTGCAGGAGCGAGACGACCATTACGTGGTCAGCGGTCCGCTACCATCGATGGCGATTCCAACGACATTGAACGCATCGCTGATGGCTAGGCTCGACCGATTGGCCCCCGTGAAGGAAGTTGCTCAGATCGGCGCCGTTGTGGGACGCGAGTTCTCGTACGAACTGCTGAGCGTGGTCGCCAAGCTGCCAAGGCAACGGCTTGAGGAGGCGCTTGCCCAGTTGGTTCAGGCGGAGTTGATATTCTGCCGAGGCGAGATACCCCGGGCGGTCTACACCTTCAAGCATGCGCTCGTGCGGGACGCTGCCGAAGCGGGACTTCTGAAGAGCCGACGCGCAGCGCTGCATGCCGCCGTCGCCAACGCTTTCGAGCAACGATTCCCGGAAATTGTGGAGTCTCAACCCGAGACTCTCGCACTCCACCTTACCGAGGCGGGATTGTTCGAAAAGGCGGGAGAATATTGGCTCCAGGCAGGCAAGAAAGCGGCCATGCGCTCCGCCAACCTCGAAGCGATCGCACACTTGCGCAAAGGCATTGAGGTCTCGGCTCATTTGGCCGACGGTGCACTTAAGGACCGGCTGGAGCTTGATTTCCAGTACGCGCTCGGGCCCTGCCTCATTGCCACCCAGGGGCCGGCCTCGCCCCAGGCGGTGGCGACCTTTGCGCGAGCGCGCGAGCTGTGCCAGCGGCTCGGAGATCCCCCCGAGCGACTACAAATCATGTTTTGGTTGACCACCGCGAGCGTCATTCGTGGCGAGTTGCCGGTCGCCGAGGAAATGATCTCGGTGTTGCTCGATCTTGCGGAGGGTCGGGGCGATCGACCAACGTTGCTCAACGCGATGCGTGGGCAAGGGATGATACGCCTTTTCATGGGAAATCTCGTAGGTGCCCAGGAGGTGATCGAACGGGCCTTCGAAGCGTTCGAAGCGAGCAGCGAGCATGACAGATTGGCGGCGCGTGCTGCCGGCCAGGATGCGGGTGTGGCCGACCTGGCTCTGATGTCATGGGCGCTCTGGCTGCAGGGCCGTGCTGATACGGCACTCGCGCGTGTAAATGCCGCCCTTCAGCGTGCCGACGTCATCAGTCATCCGCATTCGCAGGCCTATGGATGCTATTATGCATCCATTCTCCACGCTCTTCGGGGTGACTTCCGAAAGGCACACCGCTATGCCGATCGTTGTCTCGCCTTGTCGGAAGAGCTCGGATTCCGGCAGTGGCGAGGATTGGCTCGCGCCATCCGGGGGATAAGCGCCACCTTCCTTGATCCTTCGTCCGCTGCGCTCGAGGAAATCCGCACGGCGATGAACGAATATCGCGGCGCGGGCTATCAGCTTGGCATCACAGCACTGTATGTGCTCCTGAGTGCCGCTTTGTTGTCGAGCCATCAAAGCGAAGCCGCGCTCGAACTGATTGAGCAGGGTCTCGCTACTACCGGCCGCAATAGCGAACGGATATTTGAGGCCGAGCTGTATCGATTGAAAGCGCGCGTATTGCTCGTCCGCGATGCACCGGAGGCCAGCACCGATGCACGGTCACTGCTCGATCACGCATTGACAACTGCAAAAAGCCAACGCGCCAAGGCCCTTGAACTTCGAGTAGCAGTAGACCTCGCCAACTTGTGGATCGATCAGGGCAGAACCAGCGAAGCGCTCGACCAGCTCGTGCCCGTCTACGGCTGGTTCGTCGAGGGTCTTGAAACGCAGGATCTGAAGCAGGCAAAGGCATTACTCGACCGACTGCAATAATTCCGCCTGGACTGCGGATATTGGAGCTTGGCTCAGCAGGTCGGCCTCAAGGCTGCTTTACCTTGCCGTTACGCAATCCGCCTTCGACATTCGTGATATGCTTGTTTTACCTCTCGCCATCCCGCCTCATCGCTTTCCGCAGGATTCTCATTTATGAAATGTGGCCCGTCATGCCGCGGACGTTTTCCGTGTTCGTAGTATGCCTTGATTGCTTGTTCAGCAGCGATCCTTCCCAACCTTCTCCCGCTGTCCAGGTTGCTGTGGTTCCATTGAAACTGATGTGCCCCGGCACATGAATCTCGACTATTGTGCCCTTCCACGGATGCTCCCCGGATTTTGGCTTGTCGTACCGCACGTGATATTTGAAGAGCTTGACATCATCTTCGCCAACGGTCGCTGCGAACAATTGGCAGAGATTTGCCAGGGCATCGTGAAGGTTTTCCGGTTTGCGGACTTGCTTTGAATCGACGATCAAGCTCACTCATGTCTCGTCCAGCTCATCGCCTGGCTTATGACGCTCCTGGAGCAAGCTCTCGAAGTTGACCGTATCGACCAGTGCTTCTTCGCAGTAGGTAACTCCGTCGATCTCTACGGTTTCTTCGACGACGGGAAGGGCTGAACACGCACATAAGCTGGATGCGCTGATAGGCACTTTGTACTCTTTCCCATCGACCTTCTTGTTCTCATCGACCTTCTTGGGCATTGGGCGGTTGGAAAACAACGCGAGTTTATGCTCATCGAGATTCCAGGCGTTGTGGAATATGAATGGCTTTTCGAGTCTTCCCAGCGCGTCGAAATTTATGCGCTTCATAAACTGGCTGTGTGGATAGTTGATCCTGGAGAGGCCGGTGACTTGGGACAGATACATCATTGACGTGAGATTACGAACGAAAGGATTTGGTGCCAGCACCTGATTGAGAACCCATCTGTTTACGTCTCCCTCATCCGGGCTCGTGAACTTCTTCCCGCCGTCCGTGAGGCGGCCTTACGATTGAGCGGCCCGAGCAACTTTGGGGGCATGGGGGCCGTTGCTGGGGCCATCTACCGGGCCCGATGCACCGAGCCAGGTTTGCGAAAGACTACTGTAGGCCAACTAGTCAATCTTTCCGCCGCATCCACGATCTGAGCTTGAGAGTGGATTTGGAGCTTCCTGAGTAAGCGAAGGCGCTGGACCGATATCTGCGCTTCTGTCCCGCCGATCTGCGTGGCGATTTGAGTATCACGCCGCCCGAGAGCCATGCGCCTCAGGAGTTTCTTTTCACGCGGGCTCAGCATCGGCGCCGTCACGGCGCGAACATTGCAACACCGATGATGGCAAGCGGAGTCAGACCAAGGATTACAATGAAAACTCTTTCAAGTAGGTCACTGCCCATGACACAACCCCTGCGGTTGGGATTGAAAACCTATTCCTGAATGCCTGATGGCCGCTAGTGCAATTTGTGCCACGGCAAACTGAGGCGGCCTTGCCGTCGGGTGCACTCATCTAGCACACGTAGGCTTTCCTGCAGTTCAGCCTGTAGCTCGCGGATGTGGTTGGCAGTCGGGCCATCGGCGAATTGTTCCGCTAACTGACGGCAGCGCGCCAGCTTCCGTTCGATTACCATTTTTTCGCGATCCAGCTCCATTCCTAGTAGATGTGGGAAGGAGCTATGCGGGATTTTGGGTGACGAGGTGATCAGGCGGCGTGGTTTGCCGGCACTTGGATGACCTCGATGCCGTC
>NZ_JASAUT010000044.1:0-64441 GCF_029952935.1 Bradyrhizobium sp. Mp19
GCTGCTGACGGTCCTCAATGCCATGATGCGAGACCGAAAGCCGTACCTACAGACCAAACCAACATAACAGTTGCCGGGTCGCGCTTCGCTTGCCCGGGACGACGGCTGAGTCTGCCGAGAGGATCAGCCCATCATTTGCAGGGCTTGGAATCCCTGACGTCGAATTTGTCCAGCGCGCCCGAGATCACGAAATCGTTGTAATCCAGTACCAGCGCGCGAGAGACGCCGTTCTCGTAGAGCTCGAACGACATCGCGTAGACCGGCGTCTGCTCGCCGTCCTTCGCGCGCGCGTCGCTGTCGTAATAGCTCACGGTCACCGGCCAGCGCGTCATGGCCTTCATCGCATTGCTCGCCGTCGACGGATCGGGCGATGACGGCGCGCGGTCACCCGCGATCGGCCGCCCGATCACGGTCAGCGTGTTGTAGATCTTCTCGCCGTTGTCGGAGCCGTCATAGACGGTCTGCTCGAGCACCGATTTGCCATCGCGGGCGGCACCGATGATGTGCTGGATCTGCTCGGTCGGGAACACGATCTTGCCGTCGATATTGAACGTCTTCTTCACCGGCTGGGTCAGCTTCACGGTGATATGATCGCCGACCCGCTCGGCGATGCCGTCGACCGGCGACGATTCACTGTCGTTCATCCGCGTATCGATCTTGAAGCGGTAGCTTTTGCCCGACGCGTCCTCCCAGGACGTGGAGCGAAGATCTGATAGCGTCACCTTGCCCTCGCCACTATCGAGCTCGGACACCTGGCGGAACTCGGAGGTATAGCCTTCGCAGGAGTTGCCGGAGAAATTGTAGAGGATGCGCCCGCGCGCATCGCTGACCGAGTTGGAGCCGCGCGACTTCACCAGGCTGAGGTCGTAGAGCGCCTGATGCGCGAGGAACGGCCCGCTTGCCGCAGCGACCGCGGACCCCTGAACCAGGCCGGATCCTGCGGCAACGGCGATCGCAAACACCAGGGCACGCGACGGAGTCCGGAACGGCAGGGTCATATGGTTTCCTCAAGGAGGTAGGGATTCGCCACAATAGTGACGGTGGTATTGCGCCGCAACTGGGGCAAGTCTGACAAAATGGCAATGTACGCAGCGAAAATGCCGTCATTTTCGGCAGCTTTCCGTGCGATTCGGCACGTCATGGCCGCGTTGTCCTCACCTTACCGTCGCTTGCAACCGGCGGCATGATGCGCGAAACAATCGAAACAAACTTGGCCCTGACCGCGTTTCAGGCTTCGTGCAATCCAATTTGGGGGACCAAAAGATGGCGGGTACCGTCGAACAAAAACTGGCATCACAGGGCATCACACTTCCCGAGCCGACCTCCCCGGTCGCAAACTATGTCCCCTTCGTCCGCAGCGGAAACCTGCTGTTCGTGTCCGGCCAGGTCTGCTTCAACGCCGAAGGCAAGCTGATCGCCAAGGGCAAGCTCGGCGCCGGCGTCACGCTCGAACAGGGCGCCGCCGCCGCGCGCGGCTGCGCAATCAACCTGCTGGCCCAGATCAAGGCCGCGCTCGGCGACCTCGACAAGGTGGTGCGCGTGGTGCGGCTCGGCGGCTTCATCAATTCGGCGCCCGACTTCTTCGACGGGCCGAAGGTGCTGAACGGCGCCTCCGACCTGATGGTCGAAGCATTCGGCGACAAGGGCCGCCATGCCCGCACCACCGTCGGCGTCGCCTCGCTGCCCGCGGACGCCGCGGTCGAAGTCGAAGGCGTGTTCGAAGTCGCCTGATCGATGCGCGCTCCTGATTGGCTGACGAAACGGCCGGTCGCCCATCGCGGCCTGCATGATGTCGCGCGCGGCATCATCGAGAACATGCCGGCCGCGGCCACCGCCGCGGTCGCCGGCAACTTCGCCATCGAGTGCGATATCCAGCTCACCGCCGACGGCGAGGCGATGGTGCATCACGACGATGCGCTCGGCCGCCTCACCGAGGGGGCGGGCCTGCTGGCGACCAAGACGGCGGCCGAGCTGAAGGCCGTCAAGTTCAAGGACACCTCCGAGCAGATGATGACGCTTGGCGATCTCTGCGCGCTGGTCGCCGGCCGCGTGCCGCTGGTGGTCGAGGTGAAGAGCCATTTCGACGGCGACCGCAGACTGGTGCGGCGGATGGCCGAGGTGCTGGCGTCCTATTCCGGCCCGGTGGTCGGCATGTCCTTCGATCCCGACCAGGTGCTGGCGCTGCGCGAGATCATGCCGAACCTGCCGCGCGGCATCACCGCCCAGCGCACCTATGACGACGGCCATTGGGACAAGCTGACGCCGGCGCAGCGCGACAGCATGCTGTACCTGCGGCACGGCTTTACGACCGAGCCGCATTTCGTCGCCTATTGGGTCAACCAGCTGCCGGCGCCGGAGCCGTGGATCGCCCGCAACGTGTTCGGCTGCCCGCTGCTGGCCTGGACCGTGCGGACCGCGGAACAGCGCGAACGCGCGGCGCGCTACGCCGACCAGATGATTTTCGAGGGGTTTGTGCCGGGAACCTGACATGTCCGAGACATGCCCCCTGCAGTCTTGAACTCATCGCTGCGACGCACGATGTTGGCGAAGGTTGGTCGTCATCGGCGATGGCGGAATGCGGGGCATGATCCGGAAGTGGAGCCAGCTGTTCCGGAAAGATCATGCTCAAACGAGGCACCGGTCTTCATTCTCGATGGCGTCTTCTGAAATCACCCTAGAGGCTGTAGCTGACATCGGCGGCATTCCGACCGCCGAATGGGACGCCTGCGCCAATCCCAAGGCGAACGCGGACAGCATCCATAACCTCGACACGCTGGCCTCGCCCGGTTCCGCAAACGATTGCCAGACCGCCGCAAGTTCGAGCTATAACCCGTTCGTTTCCCACGCCTTTTTCGCCGCCGCCGAAGCCTCCAATTCGGCCTGCTCGCGGACCGGCTGGGGCCCGCGGCATCTGATCGCCAAACTCGACGGCCGGATCGTCGGCGTCGTGCCCTGCTATCTGAAATCGCACTCGCAGGGCGAATACGTGTTCGATCGCGGCTGGGCCGAGGCCTATCACCGCGCCGGCGGCAGCTATTACCCGAAGCTGCAGGTGTCCGTCCCCTTCACGCCCGCGACCGGGCCGCGGCTGTTGATCCGCGACGGCGTCGACCGCGAGGTGATCGGCTCGGCGCTGGCGCGGGGCCTGCGGGCACTCTGCAACGCTACCGAGGCCTCCTCCGTGCATGTGACGTTCGCCCGCGAGGACGAGGCCAGGTTCCTCGGCGCACACGGTTTCCTGCAGCGGACCGACCAGCAGTTCCACTGGCACAATGAGGGCTACAAGACCTTCGACGACTTTCTCGGCTCGCTGAACTCGCGCCACCGCAAGGGCATCAAGCGCGAGCGCCGCGAGGCGGTTGCCGCCGGGATCACCATCCACTGGCTCACCGGCTCCGACATCACCGAGGACGCCTGGGATGCGTTCTTCGAGTTCTACATGGAGACCGGCTCGCGCAAATGGGGCCGGCCGTATCTGACCCGAGAATTCTTCTCGCTGATCGGCGAGACCATGAGCCGCGACGTGCTGCTGGTGATGGCCAAGCGCAACGGACGCTGGATCGCGGGTGCGATCAACTTCATCGGCTCGGACACGCTGTTCGGCCGCAACTGGGGCGCGATCGAGCACCACCCGTTCCTGCACTTCGAGGTCTGCTACTACCAGGCGATCGACTTCGCGGTTCAACGCGGGCTCAAGGTGGTCGAGGCCGGCGCGCAGGGCGAGCACAAGCTGGCGCGTGGCTACCTGCCGCAGACGACCTATTCGGCGCATTTCATCGCCGATCCCGGACTGCGCAGGGCGATCGCCGATTACCTCAAGCGCGAGCGCGACTATGTCGCCGAGGTCGGCCGTGAGCTCGCCGAGGCCGGCCCGTTCCGCAAGACGGTCGACGACGACGCTTGACGTCTCCGCCGCCACCTAGGCAATAAAAGCAGCATCATCGAGGAGCCGCCGCCATGCCCGCCGCCTACGACAGCAACAACATCTTCGCAAAGATCCTGCGCGGCGAGCTGCCCTGCTACAAGGTCTATGAAGACGAGCACGTGTTCGCCTTCCTCGACATCATGCCGCGCTCGCCGGGGCATACGCTCGTCATTCCGAAGGCCCCTGCCCGCAACATCCTCGACATCAAGCCCGACGACTACGCGCACGTCGCGCGCGCCTCGCACAAGATCGCCGCCGCCGCGATGAAGGCGTTCGAAGCCGACGGCATCACCGTGCAACAATTCAACGAGCCCGCCGGTGGCCAGGTCGTGTTCCATCTGCACATGCACGTCATGCCGCGCAAGGACGGCGTCGCGCTGCTGCCGCCTGCGAGCCACAAGGAAGATGCCAAGGTGCTGGAGGCGAGCGCGGCAAAGCTGAGCGCGGCGTTGAAATAGGCCACGGCGCTATTCCGTAGCCCGGATGAAGCGCAGCGCAATCCGGGAATCTCTGCCGTGCAGTAAGAGTGCTGCACCGGATTTCGCTTCGCTGCATCCGGGCTACGACGTCGCAGATTTTACTCCCTCTCGAAGTCCCCCGCCTGCGGCGGGGCCAGCGGGGTGAACTCGCAGCGGTCGGGCTTGACGTCGATCAGCGGCGTCTCGTCGAGGCAGTCGAGGCCGCGCACCAAAATGACGTTGCCCTCGACACCGACCAGCTTGACGATCGAGGTGCCGATCGGGTTGGGGCGCACCGGCGAGCGCAGCGAGAAGGTGCCGCGGGTGTTGCCGTTGTTCTTCGGGCTTTGCAGCACGATGTCGCGGCGCGACTGGTGCAGCCAGTACAGCACCTCGAGATTTGAATAGAAATCGACGCCCTTGATCGCGGCGACCCAGGGCTCGAAAATCTCGAGCCGGCACACCGGGCCGTCGTGCCGCCCCTGCCGCGGCGTCGCCAGCCGCGAGGTCCAGGGCGTACGGATGCGGCCGATGAAGACCAGCCCGGCATCGCGCGCCGTCGGCATGTCGACGGCGACCTCGCCCTGGCGCAGTTCCATTTCACGTACCATGTGTCAATCCAGCGATATGTTCAGCGCCTTGACCACGCCCGCCCATCGCGCGCGATCGGTATTCACGAACTTGTCGATCTCGGCCTGGCTCTTCGCGTGCAGCGGCGGGAATCCGATCTTGAGCAGCGAAGCGCGGAACGCCTCGTCGTTCAAGGCCCGGTCGAGGCTCGCCTTGATCTTGTCGGCGACGTCATCAGGCACTTTCGATGGCGCTGCGATACCATACCAGACGCTGACCGCATAATCGGGATAGCCGCTCTCGGCGATCGTCGGCAGATCGGGCAAATCGGGGATGCGCTCCGTCGAGCTGACGCCGAGCGGCCGCAGCATGCCCGATTTGACCGGCGGCAGCGCGGTGCCGAGCGTGTCGAACATCAGCTGGATGTTGCCTGACAAGAGGTCGGTCAGCGCCGGACCCGCGCCCTTGTAGGGCACGTGGGTCATCTCGACGCCGGCCATCTGCTTGAACATCTCGCCGGCGAGATGAACCGTGCCGCCGGTGCCCGCCGATCCGAAATTGAGTTTTCCGGGATTCTTCTTCGCGTAGGCGACGAACTCCGCGATCGTCTTTGCCGGGACGGACGGATGCACCTCCATGATCATCGGCGCGTCCGTGATCACCGACAGCAGACGGAAATCCCTGGCCGGATCGTAGGGCAGCTTCTTGTAGAGCAGCGGATTGAGTACGAAGATCGAGGCCGCCGTCACGAATAGCGTGTAGCCGTCGGGATCGGAGCGCGCCACGGCCTCGGCGCCGATCGCCCCCTGCGCGCCGGCCTTGTTCTCGACCACGACCACCTGCTTGAGATCGCGCCCGAGATATTCGCCGACGATGCGGCCGAGCACGTCGGTCGGCCCGCCCGCGGCATAGGGCACCACGAGCTTGATCGGTCGCGTCGGATAATCCGCGGCACGCGCCGGCAGCGTCGCCGCCAGCAAAGCCGTCAGAGCAACAATGAATAGCGATGATGCGCGCCGCTGCATGCCGTTTCCCCGTTGTCTTGTTCTTGGGGAGCGAGAGTAGCGGATAATGCGGACGCCGCAATCAGCCGAGCCAGTATTTGCCTGCGATCATGACGATCTCGCCCGCGATCACGCCGGCGAAGATCGACTTCCTCGCCAGCATGAACACGACAAAGCCCGCGGCGACGGCGCCGTAACGCAGCCAGTCCGGCACGCTGGCGAGCGCGCCCGGCGGCTGCACCACGATCTGCGCGATGATGCCGGCGAGGATCGCGGTGGCGACAGCCCTCACCCAGACCAAGAGCTCGGAGTTCTCGTCGATGCCGCCGCCGAACCACAGGCCGAGCATGCGCCAGATCTGGTTGGGGATGACGCCCGCGACGAACAGGATCGCGAGCGCGTGCCAGTCGCCGATGAAGGTACTCATGCGCGCGCCCCGACGATGCCCGCCCTCGCCCGGTGCACGGCATAGGCGATGGTGCCCGCGACGACCCCGCTGACCAGGATGTCGACGCCGCTGTTCAGCATCGCCGCCAGCGGGAACAGCAATAGACCGAGCACCAGCGCGATGACATCGGCGAGCTCGCGACAATTGCGCGCCGTGGAGAACAGGAAGGCGAGCGGCGTCAGCATCAGCATTCCGGCGGCGAACAGCGGCGTGAGGTTGGCCGCGAGCATGTAACCGAACATGTTGGCGATCAGGCAGACCGTGACCAGCCCGCAGCCGAGCCCGTGGATGAAGGCGATCCGCCGGTTGCGCGGCACCTGCGGCAGGAAGCGGAAGCATTCGACCCACAGCGTGACGGCGGTGAGATGCGCCACCAGGATCAGATGCCGCCGCTTGGTCTGTTCGGTGCGCATCATCGGCAACACCGAGACCACCATCGGGAACAGGCGGATCGCGCTGACGGTGACCGCGATTGCCGATTGCAGCACGGTGGCGCCGGAGCCGAGCGTCGTGATCACGATGATCTGCGCAGGACCGGCCCAGACAAACGCCGTGCTTGCCAGGGTCCAGCCCAGCGAGAAGCCGGAATCATGCGCCAGCGCGCCGATGCCGAGATAGGTCGCAAACAGCACCAGGGTCAGCACGGTCGCGCCGATCGACCGTGCGCCCCACAGGAAGGCGCGGAACGAGGTGTGCCATTGCGGAGAATCGAGCGGAGGAAGCGCCACGGGGAACCGGATGGTTTTGCAATCGCGGCGGATTAGGGCGCGGACAACGCAGGGTCAAGCAAGAGACGGCGCACGGCGGGTATGCAGTAGCCCGGATGGAGCGCAGCGTAATCCGGGGATCGCGCCCGACGCCAACGTCCCGGATTTCGCTTCGCTTCATCCGGGCTACGCAATCACGCCCTGTTCTTCAGCACAAAGCACGCCCCGCCCGCCTTGCGGATACGGCTGCACAGGCCGTCGGCTTCGGGGCGCGTGTCGGCGCCGATGCGCACTTGGTAGAAGGTCGCGCTGCCGCGGGTGCGAAGCCGTGAGCTCAGCAAACTCGGATCCTGATCGCCGATCACGTTGGCAAGGCGCTTGATGGCGCGGGCATACATCGCGAGCGCCTTGTCGCGGCTGAAGCCGGCGGCAAGCTGCACGCCCCAGACCTTGGCCGCCGACAGCGTGATGTGCTGCTCGAGCCCTGCGACGAACGGGTTAGGCGCGCGCTTCAGCAGCGCCATCAGCTCGCGGCAGCTCGTGGTCGGCGCGCGCTGCGGCATCTTGCCGTTGCGCCCGGCGGCGGCCCAGTCGTCGACGCTGGAGCCGGTGATCGCGGAGACGTAATTGCGCGTCTCCTGCGGCATGTAGCCGGAGCCGGCGAGCCAGTCCTGGATCCGGCGCGGGCCGGCATTGTAGGCCGCGGCCGCGAGGCCGAGATTGCCGAACTGGTTGCGCAGCTCGCTGAGGAATTCGGCCGACTTCGGCAGCGCCTGCACCGGATTGAAAGGATCCAGCAGCCCGCGCTCGTTTGCCGTGCCCGGCATGAATTGCGCGATGCCCTGCGCGCGCTGGCCGTTGCGCGTCATCGGACCAACCGCATCGGCCTGGAAGCGGCTCTCCTGCCAGATCACGCGCGCGAAGAATTCGAGCGGCAGGTCGTTCGCCCGCGCCGCCGACTCGATCATCAGGCACATCGCCTCGCGGGTGTCGCTCTCGCGCGCGTCGTCCGCGGGTTTCTCAGTCGTTGCCGCAGGTTTCTCGGCCTGTGTCGCCGGCGTATCCGCGGGGGGTGCAGGTTTCTCGGCCGATGGCGCAGCCTGCTCTCCCGGCGGTGGCGCAGGCTGATCTGCCGGCGCCGCGGCGGGTTTCTCGGCGGGCGCGGCGGGCTGGTCAGCGGGCGGCGCTGCGGGCTGCTCGGCGGACGGCGGCGGCGCCGGGGCTGCGGCAGGCGCGTCCTCGGCGCCGGCGCCGACCGGCGACACCAGCAACACAAGCATGACCCATGCGGCGCAACGACCCGTTCGCATCGCAAATCTGTTCCCGCGCGGCGTGGCTTGACACCGCAAGCTCGTGGTCTAGCTATGGACTGAAATGATGGCGCGCAAAAGGGAGCGCAAAATGGCCGCAGCTTCGGACGATCAACTCGGCTTTGCCCCCGACGACGACGCCCCGATCGGCTATATGAAGCGGACCCGCGATTATTACGCGGCGATCGGCTACACCACCCCCTACCGCTGGGCGCATTACACCTCCGCCCCGTTCCAGCCCCTGAAGAAGCCGTTGAACCGGTCCCGCGTCGCCATCATCACGACGGCAGCGCCCTTCGATCCCGCCAGGGGCGACCAGGGTCCCGGCGCGAAATACAATGGCGGGGCCAAGTTCTATGCGGTCTATGACGGCGACACGTCAAAGCCACAGGACTTAAGGATTTCGCACATCGCCTATGACCGCACCCACACCACGGCGACCGACAGCGGCACCTGGTTCCCACTGGCACAGCTCAAGCGTCTCGCCGCGGCCGGCACGATCGGCGACGTCGCCCCGCGCTTCTTCGGCGCCCCGACCAACCGCAGCCATCGCGTCACCATCGAGACCGACGCGCCCGAAATCCTCAAGCGCGGCCGTGACGACAAGGTCGACGCCGCGGTGCTGGTGCCAAACTGCCCGGTCTGCCACCAGACCGTCAGCCTGGTGGCGCGGCATCTCGAAGCCAACGGCATCTCCACGGTCGTGATGGGCTGCGCCAAGGATATCGTCGAGCACGCCGCGGTGCCGCGCCTCCTGTTCTCCGACTTCCCGCTCGGCAATTCCGCCGGCAAGCCGCAGGACGTCGCCTCGCAGGCGTTCACGCTGGAGCTGGCGCTGCGCGTGCTGGAGTCCGCGCCCGGCCCGCAGACCACCGTGCAGTCGCCGCTGCGCTGGAGCGCGGACGCTGCCTGGAAGCGCGACTACAGCAACGCCGATGCGCTGAGCGCCGAGGAGCTGGCCCGCCTGCGCCGCGAGTTCGACGCGCAGAAGGAAGTCGCCAAGGGGCTGCGCGAGCGCGTGGCGTAAGGCTCGGCCTGTCTACAATTTTCTTGCCATGCCCGCTTCCATGGCTTCAACGCGACCTCCTTTTGTCAGGGTGTTGCGACGACCGGTCGAATCCGCCCAGTATTCCAGAGACACCGGTCAGTCACGGAGAAGCCGCGGCGTACCGGGTCCCCCGGTCAAGCCGGGGGACGACAAGCGGAGAGAGCTCGCTCAATGCGCCTTCACCGGCGCCGGCAAAGCGCCTGAAGTGGCTTCCTCGGCCTCCGGCCTCCGCATAACGCCGCGCCGATGCGGCCCGGCCGTCGAGTTGGCCTAGGCGATCACGGAACGCGGCGGCCGTAGGACTGAAGTGATATGCCTGCTTGGCTGCGCCGGCCAAATAGTTTGATGCGTCGGGTCAGCCCAGCGCTTCCGCCTCAAAATCAGCCTGTGAATATTCCGGATAACGTGCAGAGCCGCTGGCACGCTCGTCGAGCGTGTCGTGCTTACATCTCGCACGAATCACTGACAAGAGAATGCAAACTTGGCCAGCCGAAATCAGCCTTGCTTTTGTGGCTCCGGAAAAAGATTTAAGCACTGCCACGGACGCTATCGCACCGAAGCTGAACCGTTGTCGCTCGAGCGTCAAAAAGCAATCCTTCATGATCGGCAGAAGCAGCAGGGGTTCGGGAAGGCAATCCAAACCTACGGCCTTCAGAAAGGTAGGGCCGTTGTTGTGGGTCGCTCAATTTTTGTCGGCGAGTGGGTAACCTTCACCGATTTCCTCCTCACCTACCTCGCGGAACGGATTGGTAAGCAATGGATTGCAGCTGAGATGACCACAGGCAGCGATGGTCATCTCATCGGACAATGGGCGTCCGCCATGCGCCGAGCCGCGAGGAGCGCGCCTTCGCCAGCACGCTCCATAACAAAAGCCAAAGTCAACAACGGGTTTCGAAGTACTCTGGCACTTGCTTATGATCTATACCTTATCGAACATCACTATGAGCAATACGATGAGCCGCTACTCGATCGAATGATCAACCGACTTCGTATGTCGGATGGCTTCCTGGCGACTTTGTCGGAGATGCACGCAGCCGCCGCATTCTTGAAGGCCGGCTTCTTCCTCAAGTATGAGGACGACCTGCGTCCAGGGCACCACGCTGAGTTCACTGCCATCTCTCCGGAAACGGGCCGCCGCTTCTCTGTTGAAGTCAAGACTCGTCTCGGCCAACTCAACGCCGAACGCCCTTCAATTGATCAGATCAAGCTGAAGAACAAACTATCTCAGGCTCTGAAGAAGGACCTGCCGTGGTCTCGGGTCGTTTTAGTCGACCTCAACTTGCCAGATGTCACGGGCGACTCAATCAATGAGTCACTGCTTAGCGCACTTCTGTTCCAAGTCGAGGACGCCGAACGTTCGCTCAAGATCCGAGGCCAGCTCGCCCCATCCGCTTATCTATTCTTGCTGAACCAACCATTTCATCACAATCATGACTCGCTAGAAGGCGCGTCAGTGGCAGCCGCGATAGGGTTTCGTATGCCCACCTTTCAACCGCGCCCGCCCGCGACGTTTCAGCAAATCGTCCTAGCGCGCGAAGCACATCCGGAAATGCATCGGCTAATAGAATCAATGAAAGTGCACACGGAAATACCGTCAACCTTCGATGGTCAAGCTCCGGAATTTGCGTTCACCGATCAGTCCGATCACCCTCGCTGGATCGTCGGCAACGAGTATGCCGTGCCAGATGCTAGCAACAAGAATGTCTTAGCACGCCTTGTGAGCGCATCTGCCAACGCAGAGACAAAGACGATGCATGGAGTATTCGAAGCCAACGGCGCGAACTTTCTAGCGTCTTGCCCCATGACAGATATCGAGGTCGACGTATTCCGACGAAATCCGGAAACATTTTTTGGCGTACTACAATCCGTCGATCGGCGAGCCCAAAATGCATACGAACTCGCCGAGTTCTTCTACGAGACCTACAAAGATACTCCACGAGAAAAGCTGCTTGAGTTTTTGAAAGACCATCCTGGTTTGGATGCCTTCCGCGACTGGTCCCAAAAACATCTTGCGATCTTCATTTGCGAGCAATGGGCCCTCGGCGCAGAAGGCAGCACCAAGACCCGTCGACCGCAAGAAGGTCAGCCAAACATCGTTGATCCGAGCAAAGACACCAACTAGCCCGACAACAGTGTGAATATAATGGAGATCCAGAAACTTCCCCCGCTGATCACAATGACTACGTTCGCAGCCCTTTCTGTTGCGATGGCGCGAGCCCATCAATGCACAACACTCAGACCCAATTGACTGCGCAGATATCGTCGCACGCAGGCGCCTACGAGTTAACAGCTGCTAGCATACCGGTCCGTTCGTGACAGCCGAGATATTCGAAGAACTGCTCGTCCGCGGCTGCCACGGTGACCTCGTGATACAGCCTGAGCTTGGCGTTCGGGCCCAATGTCGAGAGATACTTCATCGCCGCGCCAAAAATCCTGACATGGGTCGGGTGCGATTCCGCCCAGCGCTCCAGCGCCGCGAGGCTCTTCCACCAGCTCTGGCCGTAGGACTTTTCGGTCGGCCTGCCCTCCCCATCGACAACGCGCATGTAGCGGTTGGCGTAGCAGCCGATCGGCACGCCGTCGTCGCGCAGGAAATCCATGCCCTCGCGCAGCACCGGCTCGACATCGTCGAGATACATCTTGCGCTCCGATGTTTCGGTGTCGCTCCAGTCCTGTCCGGAGCGGATCAGGCAGAGATTGTCATGCGCAATCACGCGGATGCGTGCGCCGTCGCGGATCGCGCGCGGATCGCCGCCCGGCGTCATCGCGTCGGTCTGCGACAGCGGGATACGGTCGCGCATGCCGCCCCAATAGGCGTGCTCCTGCACCTCTCCGCTCATGCCATCGGCAAGCACAGCGACACCCTCCGGACGGCCGAGCGACGAGAACAGGGTCTCGTAGCGCGCAACATGCGGCCGCAGCACCTCGATGAAGCGGCCAACACCGTCAGTGGCGCCGCTGCCGGTCCAGGTCTCGCGCGCACCGTCGAACCAGGCGTCGAAACGCCCGGCATCGTCCCAATAGGCGACCGAGACGACATTGGTGTAGCCGGCCTGGTCGACATGTTGCGCACGATCCCAATGCGTCGGGCCGTTCTCGCTGGCAAAGCGTTTTGCGATCGATGCGAGCGCCTCGTTCGCCGCGGCAGTCAGTTCGCCGCGAAACTGCACGCCGAAATAGGCCATGATCACGCGTGCCACCGCAGGCTTGTGGCGCGCGACAAAGGACGGATAAGGCGGCGCGTAGTCGTCGGGCACGCGACGATGACGGGTCCGCTCTGTCTTCAGGTGAGAGGGAATCGCGGATTCCATGGCAGTCGCCTCCGGTTGGATGTCGTGCGTTCAGCTCGCAGCCGCGTCGATCTCCTCAAGGCTGTCGAGCGGCAGCGCGAAGTGCTCGACGCGCTTCGAGGGCTTCTTGTTCAGCAGCAGACGCGTGACATCGGGGCGCGAATAGTGCCCGGCCGGGTCGGCGGCGTTCTTGGCGATCCCGATCGCGCCGAGATCGATGTCGGCGAGCAACAGCCCCTCCTGCTCGGGCGGCAGCTTCTCGGCGATCGAGCTGCCGTCCGGCCCGTAGATCGCGGCATGTCCGCCGCCGACATGCAGCAGCGCGTGCTTGTCGTCGCGGTCGCACATCTCGTCGACCATCGCCTGCGAGACCGTGGCGCAGGGCGCCAGCACGAAGCACGAGCCCTCGACCGCATAGACTCGCGAGGCCGCGTTGTTGACCTCCCAGCCGAGCGCCGGCGCGAACGGATCGTACAGCGAGAAGCTCGGCCAAGCCGCAACATGGACCTGCTCGTTCTGGGCATACATCGCGTATTTCGACAGCGGCTGCAGGTGCTCCCAGCAGCACAGCGCGCCGAGCCGGCCGATGCCGGGGCGGTCATGCACCGCAAGGTCGCTGCCGTCGCCCTCGCCATAGACGGTGCGCTCGGCATGGGTCGGCCGCAGCTTGCGCCGCTTGGCGATGGTCTCGCCGTCGGGCCCGATCAACCATTGCGCGAGGTAGAGGCTGCCGCCGTCGCGCTCGGACAGGCCGAGCACCGCGGTCATGCCGGCCTTTTTCACCGCGAGCCGCAGCTTCTCGGCCTGCGGGCTGTCGTAGCTGAGCGAGTTGTCGAAATAGCGCTGCACGAAGCCGCGCCCGATCGCCCAGGCCGGCGAGTCCAGCCAGATGTACCAGGGATAGCCGGGGATGAAGGCCTCGGGAAACGCGATCAGCTTCGCCCCCTTGGCGGCTGCCTCCTCGATCAGCGCGATGGACTTGGCGATGGAGGCGTCGAGGTCGAGCCAGGCAGGTGCGGCCTGCACCACCGCAACGCGGTATTTCGGATGTTGGATGCCCATGATGTCCTCCTCGCGGCCGACGCTTCCGGCCGGTTCGTACTTGATCGGCCATGGCGGCCTCTGACATCATGCTGCCCCGGGACCGGGCACGCCGTTCGACCAGGACGGAAGGAAAATTCGACTGCGGAGGAGATTCCCCGGCCGCCCCCGGTATGAAGCTTGCTTTGTTCGCGTGGCCAGCGTTTGCACTCGTGAAGGGAGGAAATCATGCCGGCCCTGTTCACCACGGAAGACGCGCCCACCCATCGGCGCCTTGCGCTCTGGCAGGACATCGTCTGCGACGTCTTCGTGCAGCTCGACTGCAAGTCCGATCTCGGCACCGCCTTCCACGGCGCCATCACCAGCACGCAGCTGGGCGCGGTGAAATGCTCCCTCGTCTCGTCGAGCCAGCAACGGGTGCTGCGCACGCCGTCGCGGATCGCACGCGCCAGCGAGGATCTTGTTCTGTTCGCGCTCGGCCGGAGCGGCGCTGGCGCCGTGCTGCAGGACGGCCGCGAGACCGTGATCCAGCCCGGCGAGTTCGCATTCTACGACACCACCCGGCCCTATGAATTGCGCTTCAACGCCGACTTCACGCAGACCATCTTCCAGGTGCCGCGCGCCATGCTGCACCGGCGCTTCGCCGGCACCCAGGGCTTAACTGCGACCACGTTCACATCGGATCGTCCCGTGCAGCGGCTCGCCTGGCAGTTCATCGCGGGGCTCTCCGAGATCGCCGACAAGCTCGATCCTGACAACGCGATCCGCCTCGCCGACCAGGCTGCCGACCTGCTCGCGATGGCGATGAGCGAGCGGCTCGGCGGCGCCGCGCTGCCCGCCTCGACCCACCGCTCCGCGCTGCTCTACCGCCTGAAGGCGCATGTGCTCGCGCATCTGCCGAACCCCGAGCTCGGCCTCACCGAGACCGCCGCCGCGCTCGGCATCTCGCCGCGCTACGTCAACAGCCTGCTGGCCGACGAGGACACCTCGTTCCAGCGCTTCGTGCTGGCGCAGCGGCTGGAGCGCTGCAAGCGCGACCTCGCCTCGCCGGCGCACGCGCATCGCCACATCGGCGAGATCGCATTCGCCTGGGGCTTTAACGATCTCTCGCATTTCGGCCGCGTGTTCCGCGACCATTACGGCCTGTCGCCGCGCGACTGGCGGCAAAGCCGGCTGCCGAACTAAAGCGTTTTCGAGCGAAGCGGATACCGGTCCGCGTTAAGAAAACGCGCCAAAAGAAGAAACCAAAGCCCAGGGGTCTTTGCGGCGCAAAAAATACCCGGGAATCCGCACCCTCGCAGAGCAAACAATTTACACTAACTGCAACGGGTTCCCCGGCGCCCTTCTTTTCGCTGAGGCGGACCGGTACAGTCGTGCCGTTCATTTGGAGGATTTCCCATGCAGGACCGGCGCCAGAGCGTACGCGACAAGGTGTTTTATGGTGCGGTTGCGGAGATCAATGAACGCGGCTCGACGATGGATTGCGTCGTTCGCAATATCAGCGAAGGCGGTGCCTGCGTTGAATTTGGCGATGCCGTGCATCTGCCCGAAGAGATCAATCTCAGCGTCGCACGCAAGGGCCGCTCGTTCCTGGCCCGCCTGATCTGGCGCCAGGCGAACAAGGTCGGCCTCGCCTTCCGGATCATGACCTCGGACACACCGGTCAGCGATCTCGACGAGCGGGTCCGCCGCAGCGAGATCAAGAAGCGGCAGCTGCAGCGGCGCATCAATGAGTTGCTCGGCCAGGGCTGAGCCAGCTCGGCTCGGAGCCATCGTTTCCGTCGCGGCCGACATCCGGCATTCGGGGTTGCAAAGGCCGGGCTAATCCAGCATGCGGTAATCCCCGCAACGCCGGAACCCGAGAGCCACTCCACGACATGTCGTCCGCGATGACAGAGCATCCCGACGGGCTGCCGCAGCCGCAGCGCAATTGGGCCATTCTCACGATCGCGCTCGGCCTTGTGATGGCCGTCGTCGACGGCTCGATCGCCAACGTTGCGCTGCCGACCATTGCCCGGGATCTGAACGCCAGCCCCGCGTTCTCGATCTGGATCGTCAACGGCTATCAATTGGCGATCACGATCTCGCTGCTGCCGCTGGCCTCGCTCGGCGAAATCATCGGCTATCGCCGCGTCTATCTGGCGGGGCTGTTGCTGTTCACGCTGGCCTCGCTGTTATGCGCGCTGTCGCATACGCTGCCGTTGCTGACGGTCGCCCGCATCCTGCAGGGGTTTGGCGCTGCCGGAATCCTCAGCGTCAACACCGCGCTGGTCCGCTTCATCTACCCGCATTCGCAGCTCGGCCGCGGCATCGGCGTCAACGCGCTGGTGGTCGCGATCTCGGCCGCGGTCGGCCCGACCATCGCCTCGTTCATCCTGGCGGTCGGGACCTGGCCGTACCTGTTCGCCATCAATGTCCCGCTCGGCATCGTCACGCTGGCGCTGGGCTGGCGCTTCCTGCCCCACACCAGGCCGGCGGTTCACGCCTTCGACTGGCAGAGCGCCGCGATGAGCGCCATCGCGTTCGGGTTCGGCATCAGCGCGATCGACAGCGCCGGCCACGGCGGGGCGCTGTATCTCTGCGCATTGGAGTTCGCCGTCGCCGCGGTCGCCTCGCATTTGCTGTACCGGCGGCAGCAGCATCTGCCCTCGCCGCTGCTGCCCGTCGACCTGCTACGAATTCCGATCTTCGCGCTCTCGATCGGCACCTCGATCGCCTCGTTCTGCGGTCAGATGCTGGCCTTTGTCGCGATGCCGTTCTATCTCGAGAACCATTTCGGATATTCGGCGGTTCAGATCGGCCTGTTGATCACGCCCTGGCCGATCGCGGTCGCGTTCGCCGCCCCGCTCGCGGGCTGGCTGGTGGAACGTTATCCGGCCGGCCTGCTCGGCGGCATCGGCCTGCTGCTGTTCGCGACCGGATTGGGCACGCTGGCCTTGATGCCGGCCAACGCCGCGCCGATCGACGTGATCTGGCGCATGGCGCTCGCCGGCGCCGGCTTCGGCCTGTTCCAGACCCCAAACAACCGCACCATGATCGCCGCCGCCCCGCGCGAGCGCTCGGGCGGCGCCAGCGGCATGCTAGGGACCGCGCGCCTGCTCGGACAGACCATCGGCGCCGCGCTGGTGGCACTCTTGCTGGCACGCTATCCGGCTGACGGCACCCGGATCTCGCTGATGGTCGGCGTCGGCTTTGCCGTCGTGGGCGCTGTGCTCAGCACGCTGCGACTGTCCTCGGCCGGCCGCCGCGGCGCCGATCAGGTCCGGGTCCATGAGGGCCAGCGCCTGAAGGGCGAGTGACGCCGCATACAATGCGGATCGCATCGAGGCCCTCCACCGCCGCAAACAAAAAGGCCGGCTGTCCTCAGCCGGCCTTTTCGTTTGGTTGTTCGCTCGCGCCTCAGACCTTGACCATCGGCCCCTTTGAGGCCGGCCCCTTGGTGCCGCCTCCGCCGCCGTTGGGACCACCCTTCGGCGGCTTGCGCTTGCGCGGCGGCAGGTTCTCGGGCTTCGGCGTGACCGGACCCTCGACATATTCGAAGCCGATCTTGTCCTTGGCGGTCGCCTCGTCCTTGACCAGGATGACGCGGACGTGTCCGCCGCCCTTGAGCTGGCCGAACAGCACCTCATCCGCGAGCGGCTTCTTGATGTGTTCCTGGATGATGCGCGCCATCGGACGTGCGCCCATCTGCTCGTCATAGCCGTGCTCGATCAGCCAGGCCTTTGCAGGCTCGGACAGCTCGATCGTGACGTCGCGGTCGGCGAGTTGCGCCTCGAGTTGCAGCACGAACTTCTCGACCACCATGCCGATCACCTCGGCATTGAGGTGCGCGAAGGAGACGATCGCATCCAGCCGGTTGCGGAACTCCGGCGCGAACTGGCGATTGATCGCCTCGTGATCGTCGCCTTCCCGCTTCGAGCGGGTGAAGCCGAAGGCCTGCCGCGCAAGATCGGCCGCCCCGGCATTCGTGGTCATGATCAGGATCACGTTGCGGAAGTTGACCTGCTTGCCGTTGTGGTCGGTGAGTCGACCATGATCCATGATCTGCAGCAGCACGTTGTAGAGATCCGGGTGCGCCTTCTCGATCTCGTCGAGCAGCACCACGCAATGCGGATGCTGATCCACGCCATCGGTGAGCAGGCCGCCCTGGTCGAAGCCGACATAGCCGGGAGGCGCGCCGATCAGGCGCGACACGGTGTGCCGCTCCATGTATTCGGACATGTCGAAGCGCAGCAGCTCGACACCGAGCGACGCCGCGAGTTGCTTCGCCACCTCGGTCTTGCCGACGCCGGTCGGCCCCGAGAACAAATAGCTGCCGATCGGCTTCTCCGGCTCGCGCAGGCCGGCGCGCGCCAGCTTGATCGACGCCGCCAGCGACTCGATCGCCTTGTCCTGGCCGAACACCGTGCGCTTCAGGGTCTGCTCGAGATGCTTCAGCACCTCGGCATCGTCCTTCGACACGCTCTTCGGCGGGATCCGCGCCATGGTCGCGATCGTGGTCTCGATCTCCTTGATGCCGATCGTCTTCTTGCGCTTGCTCTCGGCGACCAGCATCTGCGCCGCGCCGGACTCGTCGATCACGTCGATCGCCTTGTCGGGCAGCTTGCGGTCGTGGATGTAGCGCGACGACAGCTGCACCGCCGCCTCGATCGCCTCATTGGTGTATTTCAGCCGATGGTAATCCTCGAAATAGGGCTTCAGGCCCTTGAGGATCGCGATCGCATCTTCCACCGTCGGCTCGTTGACGTCGATCTTCTGGAAGCGCCGCACCAGCGCGCGGTCCTTCTCGAAGTGCTGACGGTATTCCTTGTAGGTGGTCGAGCCCATGCAGCGGATCGTGCCCGAAGCCAGCGCGGGCTTCAGCAGATTGGACGCATCCATCGCGCCGCCGGAGGTGGCGCCGGCGCCGATCACGGTGTGAATCTCGTCGATGAACAGGATGGCGTTCGGATGCGCTTCCAGCTCCTTCAGGACCTGCTTGAGCCGCTCCTCGAAATCGCCGCGATAGCGGGTGCCCGCGAGCAGCGTGCCCATGTCGAGCGAGAACACGGTCGCGGCCGCCAGCACTTCCGGCACGTCGCTGTCGACGATGCGCTTGGCGAGGCCTTCGGCGATCGCGGTCTTGCCGACTCCGGCTTCGCCGACGAACAGCGGGTTGTTCTTCTGGCGGCGGCACAAGACCTGGATCGCACGGTTGATCTCGGCATTGCGGCCGATCACCGGATCGATCTTGCCGTCGCGCGCCTTCTTGTTGAGGTTGACGCAATAGGTCTCGAGCGCCTCGCCCTTCTTCTTGGCGTCCTCGTTGCCCTTGGTCTCGGTTTCCTCGTCGACGCCGCGCACCGGCCGCGCCTCGGACACGCCGGGCCGCTTGGCGATGCCGTGGCTGATGTAGTTGACAGCGTCGTAGCGCGTCATGTCCTGCTCCTGCAGGAAGTACGCGGCATGGCTCTCGCGCTCGGCGAAGATCGCGATCAGGACGTTGGCGCCGGTCACTTCCTCGCGACCGGACGACTGGACGTGAATCACCGCGCGCTGGATCACGCGCTGGAACCCGGCGGTCGGCTTCGCGTCATCGGCGCCGTCAGTCACCAGGTTTTCGAATTCGGTCTCGAGATAATTAACGAGGCTCGTCCTGAGCTTGTCGAGATCGACGCTGCAGGCCCGCATCACAGCCGCCGCATCCGAGTCGTCGATCAGCGACAGCAGCAGATGTTCGAGCGTCGCGTATTGATGGTGACGCTCGTTTGCGATCGCCAATGCACGGTGCAGCGATTGTTCAAGGCTTTGGGAAAAAGTTGGCATTCGCGTCCTCTATGGCCCCCTGCCATCATGATCGCCATTACCGGGTCAGGCAATAACAACCTTCGTGATCGCCTTTGATATAGTTACGGCGGATCGTGGCGAAAGACCGGTCCCGCGATGATGGTTTTCTTCTAAATTCGGGGCATCGGGGCGTCGCGTGGCGGCGCCCCGTGATCGTACGGGAACGCCGTTCACCACCATCAAAAACCGCGATGCAAGACCCGTTCCGCGCCCCGCGGCGGGTCAGTCGTTCCAGCGAGCTATTTCTTTTCCATCACGCATTGCAGTGGATGCTGATGCTTGCGCGCGAAGTCCATGACTTGCGTCACTTTGGTCTCGGCGATCTCGTAGGTAAAAACGCCGCACTCGCCGATCCCGTGGTGGTGAACGTGCAGCATGATCTTGGTCGCCGCCTCGGCGTCCTTGTTGAAGAAGCGTTCCAGCACGTGAACGACGAACTCCATCGGCGTGTAGTCGTCGTTCAGGATCAGGACGCGGTACAGGTTCGGGCGCTTGGTCTTCGGCTTGACCTTGGTGATGACCGAGGTCGACGGGCCGCTGCCCGTCCCATTGCGGTTGTCATCATTGTTCATTTTCGGCGCCGGCGCGGCGGCCACCGCCGGCATCGACGAAACCGGCTCGGAAATCGGGACTGTCAACGTGGATCGCAACATGGCTCAGGCGTTCGAATTCCCCAAGGGAAACCGGATGGCGGGAAACCGGATGGCAATTGGACGGTGGTCGCGATTGCCGCAAGACTGATCGCGGAACCCCCAGCAATGCTTTCCAGATTGCCGCTCCCGGTCCGATCCGGCGGCCGGATCGACCTCCCGAATATGGGCCTCGCGAGGTCCTGCCGCAAGCGCGGACCCGGCGCGGCCCACCGGTCCGATTCCCGGCGCGGCAACCCTCGGAAGGTTAATCATTTCTGCCTGATTTGACAAAGGAGTCGGGCCGCCAATTTAGACCTCATTGAGGATAGCCAGCGCTTTTGCCCGGCTTTTGAGCCTCCCCCGCGCCACCCTGCCGGGTTTCCCGCGCCCGATTCACTATCTGTTTAGCGGCGCCGGTCGAGATGCCACCGCAATTCATTTCGACGAGAGTGCCATGCTTGGTTCAGCCATTTCCGATCGCGTCTGCGCGGTTGCTCGCCGGTTTTCCAGGGCAAATAGCGGCAATGTCGCGGTGATCTTCACCTTCGCAATGCTGCCGCTCCTCGCTTTCGTGGGAGCCGCGATCGACTATACCCGCGCCAACAACGCCCGCTCCGCGATGCAGGCGGCGCTCGATTCGGCCGCGCTGATGCTGTCCAAGGATCTGACCATGGGCAACATCACGGCTGCGGATATCCCGAGCAAGGCGCAGACCTATTTCACCGCGCTTTACACCAACAAGGACGGCCAGGGCATTTCCGTCACTGCCAACTATACCACCCCGACCTCTGGCGCGGCGGCCAACATCCTGCTGGGCGGATCCGGCCACATCAAATCCGATTTCATGCAGCTGGCCGGTTTTCCGACGCTGGGTTTCAACAGCACGACGACCACCACCTGGGGCAACACCCGTATGCGTGTCGCGATGGTGCTCGATAACACCGGCTCAATGGCCCAGAACGGCAAGATGGCAGCACTCCAATCCGCGGCCAAAAGCATGATCGATACGCTGTCGACCTATAACAAGCAGACCGGCGATGTTTATATTTCGATCATTCCATTCTCGAAGGATGTGAATGTCGATCCAGCGAATCTGAACCAATCCTGGCTCAATTGGACCGAATGGGAGGGTGAGCCGCCGATTCTCAAGAACAACTATCCGAGCGGCTGGAACACGATCCAGGCCGGATCGGATTGCCCGTTCACGAACAGGACGCACGGCTTTACGTGCACGGACCGGCCAGCGACCGTGAGCGGTGCCAGAAGCACGAACACGATCCCCTCAACCGGCACGTATGCAGGTTACATCTGCCCCAGCATGGACAGCGGCAGAAAGTTACCCGGCAAGACCAGCATCTACTACAACGGGTGCTACACGACTGTTACAGTGCCGGGGACCACCGTTGCTTCCGGCTCCGGCGCAAGCTGCGGCTCGACCAGCAACTGCACCTGTTCCGGGAGCGGCAGCAGCAAGGTTTGCAGCACGCCGACGACGTATTCTCATCTCTGGCGCGGCGACGGTACCGCCGCGACCGCGGCAGCCGCACCCAGCCGCAGCACGTGGACCGGTTGCGTGAACGATCGCGATCAGGACTACGATACGAAGAATACGGGCCCCTCCTCCGGCAGCGGGACGCCGTCCACGCAGTTCTATGCCGAGCAGTTCGCGGATTGTCTTCCCGGCACGGTGACGGCAATGAGCAACCAGTGGAGCACGCTCAAAACCCAGATCGACAATATGTATCCAAGCGGCAACACCAATCAGGCGGTGGGGCTGGCGTGGGGATGGCTGTCGCTGAACACCGCAAACCCGCCGATCACGGCACCGGCGAAAGAGAGCAACTACGCATACAAGGACTATATCGTCCTGCTATCCGACGGACTGAACACCCAAAACCGCTGGAGCACGACCCAATCGGACATCGACACTCGGCAAGAGCTGCTGTGTTCGAACGTCAAGGCCGATCCGACCAGCAGCATCACAATCTTCACGATCCAGGTGAACATCAACAACGCGGACCCGAAATCGCAGGTGCTGCAGGATTGCGCGACCGACGGCAACTTCCAGATGATCACGTCAGCCGGTCAGACGGCTGACGCCTTCCAGAATATTCTCACGCAGATCTCGAAGCTGCGGCTGGCGAAATAAACGCCCGCTTCAGGCACAACAAAAAAGCCCGGCCGAAACGGCCGGGCTTTTCGTTTGTCCTGGTCGGCAACGCTTACTGAGCGGCGGGCGCGAACTTGGAGACCAGGCCCTCATAGGGCTTGAAGGTCTGCTTGGCGCAGTCGCTGTAGAGGCCAGCGATCTTCTGCGATTCCGCAACGAAGGTCTCGTAGGACGAGCGCAGGTACTCGGTCTGCGCCTCGAGCGCCTTGTCCAGCGACTTCACGCCCGACAGCTTCTCGACGAACGACTTGGTGTCCTCAAAGGACTTCTTGGCATAGTCGCCATAGGCGGTGGCGATGGCCTGAACGCCGCTCTGCAGGTTGTTGGCCGACGCGGTGACCGACTCGAAATGCTCTTTGCCGTAGTTCTGAATGTCTTCGATCTTGACCATGGATGGAATTCCTTTTCCCAGACTTGAAGGCGCAAATTCCCATTGCCGGGAAGCTCCCGGCCCCCTGACGCCGATAGCCATATCGCATCGCACAATAGAGTCAATGAATATTGTGCATCGCACAATCACACAACCCCGAATCTCCGGCATTTGCGATAAACCCCGGGGGACTACGCAACGGTTGCTTAAGCTTTTGGAAACTCGGTCCGCCTAACCTGATTCCCGGACTTTGTTCGCCTTCCGACAGACAGCCTTGAAAGCTGTTTGTGAACAACACCTTAGCTAGAAGAGCGACCTGAGCCGCCACGTGGGCCGATGGTTCTGCCCGAAGTGGTTTGTTGCGCAGGCAAGGATCGATGGCCGCCGGGCACAATTTCGCCTCACGAGCCAGTGATCTAGATAGAAATTGGGACGGGGAAGTAGATGCTTCGAACAACCTTGGCCTCCTCGCGGGCGCTGCGAGTTGGCGTTCTTGGGCTCGTTACCGTCACGACGGCGATCCTGATCACGAGTGATAGCGCCGAGGCGCGCCGTCACCGGCGCCACTACGCCCGTCACCACCACAGCGAGGCCGCGCGCGAGAGCTACAGCCCGCAATTCGCGTCGATCATCGTCGACGGCAACACCGGTTCGGTGCTCACCGCCACCAGTCCCGACGGTCTGCGCCACCCCGCCTCGCTGACCAAGATCATGACGCTCTATCTGCTGTTCGAGCGCCTCGATTCCGGAAAGATGAAGCTCGACACCGAAATGCCGGTGTCCGAGCACGCCTCCGAACAGGACCCGACCAAGCTTGGCCTGCGGCCCGGCTCGACCATCAAGGTCGAAGACGCCATCAAGGGCCTGGTCACTCGCTCGGCCAATGACGCCGCGGTCGTGATCGCCGAGGCGATCGGCGGCAGCGAAGACGATTTCGCCCGGATGATGACCCGCAAGGCCCGTGCGCTCGGCATGAGCCGGACCGTTTATCGCAACGCCTCCGGCCTGCCCAACGATGAGCAGGTGACGACGGCGCGCGATCAATCGACCCTCGGCCGCGCGATCCAGGATCGCTTCCCGCGCTATTACCGCTACTTCTCGACCTCGGTGTTTAACTTCCGCGGCCAATCGATCCGCAACCACAACCATCTGCTCGGCAACGTCGAGGGCGTTGACGGTATCAAGACCGGCTACACCCGCGCCTCCGGCTTCAACCTCGTGACCTCGATGCGCCGCGGCAATCGCTTCCTGGTCGGCGTGGTGCTCGGCGGCCGCAGCGGCGGCTCGCGTGACGCCATCATGCGCAACCTGCTCGCAGAGAACGTCGGAAAGGCCGCGACCACCCGCACCGCCGCCGCGATCACCGAACGCAATCCGGCCGACGCCAATGTCGAGGTCGCCGACGCGGATAACGCGCGCGCGCCGGACACCTCGCCGGTCGCCGCGTCGGAGCCCGCCGCTGCAGCTGCCGCGATCCAGGCGCCGCGCCCGGCCAGCAAACCCTCGCTGATGGCGGCGGCCGCCGCCGCGCTGCCGCCGCTCCCGGCCAAGCCGGAGCCGCAGGCCAAGCCCGAGCCGGCGCCGCTGACCTCAGGCGTGATCCAGACCCAGCCGATCGCCGCGATCCCCGGCTCGGCTGAACCGATGAAGCCGGTCAAGGTGAAGACGGTGCAGGTCAAGGCCGGCCAGATCAAGCTCGCCGCGGCCGGCCCGGCGCAGTCCGCGCCTCCGGTCACCAACACGATCCCCGCGCGCGGCGAAGTCCCCGAGACCTCCAATGCGATGATGGCGCGGGCCGCCGAGACCTCGAGGCCCGAAATGCCGCCGCAGCCGGCCAATTTCGGCACCGGAAACGGCATCCTCGGCGTGCTGCCGGCCTCGGCCGTCCATGCACCCGCTGCCCCGGCGCCGCAGGCCGTGGCGTCGATCGAACCCGCTACCCGCAGCCTGCAGGCCGCTCCGCCGACCAGCTCGGCAAAGCCGAGCGCCGCGCACACCGGCTGGATCATCCAGGTTGGCGCGCTGGAGTCCGAGGGCGAGGCCAACAAGCGCATCGACCTCGCGCGCAGCTCGGCCCGCGGCCTGCTCAGCAAGGCGGATCCGTTCACCGAGGTGGTCGCCAAGGATAATCGCAAGCTCTATCGCGCCCGCTTTGCCGGCCTCGAGCGCGATCAGGCCGAGGCGGCTTGCAAGACGCTGAAGCGCGCCGAGATCTCCTGCATCACGGTTCGCAACTGATCGTCGGCATCAGCTGATTTCAAACGGCCGGCGCAGCAATCGCCGGCCGTTTTGCTTTTGCCGTCGCGAAAACGGCCGGCGGGCCGCGCGCGGCGCGACCATGAAACTTCTCGTCAAGATTTTACGGTTAAATTTCCCGAAACAACGATCGGCCACGCCGGACAGCGGCGGGCCAGACGGGGCATCAATCAGAAACGGAAGGCAGCTCTCGGCTGTGGCGTTGGTAGCGTAGCCGGAGTTAGAGATGCGTGCGAAGCAAAGTATCCTTGGCCTCGTTCACACGGGCCGCGAGGTACGTCGAGCCCCCCTGGTCGGGATGGAGTTTCTTCATCAGGGTACGGTGAGCCCGGCCGATATCGTCGCGCGACGCTCCCGGCTGCAGGCCAAGGATCTGATAGGCCTCCTCGTTCGTCATTTTGCCACCCGACGCCGCACGGCCCTGCCCCCGTGCCCGGTCGCCCTGTGCGTCCTGACGCCAGGCGGGAAAACGGCGATCCAGATAGCTTTCAAGTAGCGCGACGCTCTCGGCGTCGAAGCTCGGGACCATCGCCAATAGCTGCGACAGGTCGAACTCGTCGAGCATGCGGCCGGCCTGCGGTCCGGCCACGATCTGGCCCCTGAGCACGCCGCTGCCGTGATCGAGGGTCATATCGAGATATTGCGAGCGCACCCGCGAGCTTTGTCCCTGGCTGCGCGAACCGCCGAACATGCCCCCGAAATTGGGAAATCCGGTGGTTCCGAACGGCGACCAGCCGAGCAGTCCGGCGCCGAAGATGCCGAGCGGAATTGCCACCGCCAGTTCGCCCCGCACGCCGGTAAAGGCCGCGACCGCCAGCGCGAGCACCCCGCCACCGATCTTGATCGCGCGCGCAAGCACGGCGGGATTGGCCGCACGAAACATCTGCAGCGCGGAATAAAGGACGACAACGGCGACGACGCCAGCGATCAGGGTTGGCATGTCCGGAATATAAGCGGCCCGGCGGCAAAAAGCATGCGAAGCTTCGTCTCACCGGCATCAGGCGGACCCTGACGCGACGCGGCGCTATTTCATCTGACCGATCAGCTTCGCCGCGCCGCTCGCGGTCTTGGCCAGTTGCAGCAGGGCCTCGCGGCCGCCGGCGGCATAGGCTGCGGCGGCACGCAGCAATTCGCGGAGCTGCGCGGCCGCGCCGGGATCGAACCTGCACCATGCACCGCCGGTCAGCCGCGCGACCTCGCGAAACGTCTGTTCGGCGGTCACGTCATGCCCCTCCTGGAACATGAAGACCGGCACCTTGAGCAGGCCGAGCTCGCCCGCTTTGGCGCACAGATCGTCGGCGCTCTCCTCCATCGCGTCGCCGACGAACACCAGCGCGCGCACCCCTGCCTCGACCGCCTCGCGGCGCGTCTCGGACAGCACCTTGCCGATCTGGGTGTTGCCGCCCTGGCAATCGATCTTGCTCATCAGCCGCGCGAGCTGTGCGCTGTCGGAGATCCAGCCTGACGCACGGCACTCATTGAAGCCGCGATAATAGACGAGGCGGATATCGAGACTGCCGAGCGCGCCAGCCTCGCGGAACATGTCCGCCTGCAGTGTGCACGCCATGTCCCAAGTCGGCTGCCGGCTCATCGTGGCGTCGAGCGCGAACACCAGCCTGCCGCGCGCGCCGGCGCGATGCGGCGACATCGCCCGCGCCTTGGCGACGAATGCCGCGATGTCGTTCGCGCTGGATGTCGGCACGCCAGGCGCATGGGCCGGGCGTACATCGCTTCCGGATGTCGGTTTGATCGTCTTGCCGGCCATCAGCGCTTGCCTCGTACAGCAAACACTATGTGGGCCGCGGCTGCGGATTGGTCAACGTGACGGGCCAGCCTGGATCCCGGGCCGCCCGGTCAATTCGTGACCGACGGATCCTTCTTCGTCTCGGTCTTGGTCAGCGAGAGCGACTTCTTGAGCTTGTCGGTCAAGGTCTGAGGTTTCTCGACTGGCACGTAGAGCGAGACGGGACCGGGCTCCAGAATCTTCGGCGGCGCATTCCTGGTGTCGACCGGCGCGACAGCGCTGTCGGTATCGGCCAGGAATTTATCGAGCATGGCCTGGATCGAGTCCTTGGCCTTCTCGGGCCCGGTGTCACGCATGTCGTTGTGCTGGAAGTTGGTGTTCACCACGGTGATGCCGGCCTTCTCGCATTCGTCGGCATCGGGAACGACACCCGGATCCGGCTTGAACTGCGAATCGTGAGACCGGAATGAAAGAATCTTGAACTTGCCGTCGGTCATGAACGGCACGCGCAGATTGTCCAGCGTCACCACCTTCTTGATCTCGTCCGGATACTGCTTGGCGAAATACATCGCGATGTCGCCGCCATTGGAATGGCCGACCATCGTCAGCTTGCTGTAGTCCGCGTTCGGCTGGCGCTTCTTCATCTCCTCGATCGCGAACTTGATGTTGGTGATGCCGCGCTGGTACTGCGGCAGGCGGCCGACATAGAGCTCGCCGACCTTGGTCACCATCGGTCCGTCCGACGGCAGGTCGTTCTGAATGCTGATGGTCAGATAGCCGCGCGCCGCGAACACGTTCGCGAGGAAGGAATATTCGGTGAATTTGACGGTATTGCCATGATTGAGGATCGCAACCGGCAGCGTGATCATGCCAGCGTCGGCCTGCATCTCCTTGTCGAAGCGCACGGCAACGTCGACCGCGACCGGCCGCTCATCGCGCGTCGGGTCCTTGAACATGAGAGTTTCGTGACGGATCGCCCACTTGCTCGCGGTGAAATAGGCCGCCGTGATCACCACGGAGAGAGAAAGCAGAACGAGAATTCCACGCTTCATGACGTCCTCGAGGTGCCCGCCTTTTCAGGGCTATTCTTGGCCGGAGACTCTTCGGCCTCCTTTTGAGAATATATGTCACAGCGCTGTGACAGGAAGTCTAAAAGTTGGGACTTCGCAGCACGTTCATTGTGCGGCGCACACAACCTTTGTGCATTCGCTTCTAGCGCCATGGCTCTGCGGCACGATAATACCTCAAGACCAGCCGACGGGAGCGAGAACGCGGCTGGCTTGGGAAAACCGGATCTGGCCAGCTTTGTTCCGGCATTTTGGCGACGGAGTGGCCGAAAACCCCGCAAGACTACCGCGCTTCGGCATCGTCCCGGAAGTGACGATCGTCACCTCCTGTACGGCCGCCGCCCTGGAACCTGCCCGAGGGAGGCCTGACGGCCTAGCTGCCGATGATGTCGTCGACTTCCAGCGGCTTGTCGACCTGGCTGAACCATTCGGCCCGGTTCGCGGCCCGGCGGCGGCCGCGCTCGTCCAGCGGCAGCTTCAACTGGCGGAGCAAGCTCATCACCTCCTCGCGGGCGGTCACGTGGCCGAGGCTCGGGCGCGTGCCGAGCGTCGCCTCGTCGATGTCGTCGAGCGCCGTCAGCCCGCGCGGGAAGAATTCGCGATAGACTACCCGCTCGGCAAAGCCGTCGACCGAACGGAACCCGAGCTGCAGCGACAGCTGCTTCAAGCCGTCGGCGACCAGCTGCTTGTTGCGCGAGCCGAGCATCGACAGGCGGTTGCGCACCACGATCCAGTCGGTCGAGGCGCCGTCGAGCTGGCGGCGCTTGCGCCTGGTGTCGCGCACCATCTCCGCATAATGGCTCTCGCCGGTCACCGCGTAGGTCGCGGGATCGACGGTGCCGAGCACGTCGAAATCGAGGAAGCTGTCGTTGATCGGCGTCACCAGCGTGTCGGCCATCGAATGCGCGAGCCGCATCAGGTAGCTGTCGGCACCCGGGGTATCGATGACGATGAAATCATAGGCGCGTTCCACCGCGCTCACCGCGGCCATGAACTGCTGGAATTCCGCGTTCTCGTTCTCCTCGATCTGCATCGTCTCGCCGTACTTGATGCAGTGGTGGGCGGGGAGTTCGAGGTCGAGCCCGGTGCGTCGCGCCCAGGCCTGGCGATTGCTGATGTAGCGGGTGAAGCTCTGCTGGCGGCAGTCGAGATCGATGCTGGCGACGCGCTGCCCGGCCTTCAGCAGCGCGACGGCGATATGCAGGGCGGTGGTCGACTTTCCCGATCCACCCTTCTCGTTGCCCAGCACGATGACATGTGCGGAGCCGGATTGACCCTGACGAGCCTGCACCAACATGATTCAAATCCCGGCAATGATCTTCAAAGCGCGCGCCGCTGCGGTCAAGTGAAATGCATCGCCGCGACAGGAAATCAATTGCGGCTGTGCTCAATGATGCGTCGATCAAGCAAGGCTGCTGCGTCGATCGGCGGCACGGCAGCTGTGATCCACGCGCGTCCGAGATCGGTAAGGCTTGTCGCGGCGGTTTGCCGATAGCGGTTCGGACTTGGTAAGCTGCGTCACCTGCCGAACGCCAGCCCGTCCCACCCAGATTCGTCCCCACCCGGATTGCCCCACGAGCCGAGACCAGATGCCGAGAAATCCCACCGTCGTCCGTACCGTCCCCGCCCTTCGTCGCGCCGTCGACGCCCTGCGCGCCAAGAAGGCGACCGTCGCGCTGGTCCCAACCATGGGAGCGCTCCATGACGGCCATGTGTCGCTGGTGCGCCTCGCCAAGCGCCGCGCCAAGCGGGTCGTCGTCTCGATCTTCGTCAACCCGACCCAGTTCGCGCCGACCGAAGATTTCGGCTCCTATCCGCGCACCTGGAAAGCCGACGTCGCCAAGCTCGCCGCCGAGGGCGTCGACCTGATCTGGCACCCCGAGGTGAAGGCGATGTACCCGGACGGCTTCGCGACCAGGATCGTGCCCGAGGGGCCGGCCACTGCCGGGCTCGAGGATCGCTTCCGGCCGCATTTCTTCGGCGGCGTCGCCACCGTGGTCGGCAAGCTCTTCACCCAGGTCCGGCCCGACCTCGCGATCTTCGGCGAGAAGGACTTTCAGCAGCTCCGGGTCGTCACCCAGATGGCCGCGGACCTCGACCTCGGCGTCAAGGTGATCGGATCCAAGACGGTGCGCGAGCGCGACGGTCTCGCGATGTCGTCACGCAACGTCTACCTCTCCCCGGAGGAACGGCGCGCCGCCCCCGAGCTTCATCGGGTGATGAAGGAGACGGCCGGCCGCCTGCGCGCCGGCGAGGATACGGCGACCGCAATGGCCGACGGCGCCGCGGCGATCACCAAGGCCGGCTTCGTGCTCGATTATCTCGAAGTGCGCCACGCCGCCTCCCTGGCGCCGATCGGCTCGCTGAAGGACGGCCCGATGCGGATGCTGGTAGCGGCAAAGCTCGGCAGCACGCGCCTGATCGACAACATCCCGGTCTGAAGCAGGATCCGGAAAGTGTGATGCGGTTCATGCGCAAACGAGGTTCGAGCCTGTAATGAGGGCTCGGCCTCATCTGCGCGGCCGACGCGTGGATGATCGCGCCTTTCACAGGCGATCGGAATGAGCGGTTATTTCAGGCAAGGCATTGCTTTCGGCATCGCGCTCGTGGCCGCAGGCCTCGCGCAGGCGCAGACCCGGCCGCCGGTCGGCGGGGTCAATTCGGCGCCCGGCGCGATGATCTTCTATGTCGCACATGGTGCGCCCGATGCCTGTGGCCCGGGCTGCTCGGACTGGATCGCCGCCGAGGGCGCCGTGCAGTGGGATACCTATAAGCGCCTGCTGGCGATCCTCGACCGGCAGAACGGCCGCAAGCTGCCGGTGGTGATCAACGTCAGGGGGAATTCCAACCTCAACGTCGCCTCCAGCCTCGGCCGCATCCTGCGCGATCGCGGCATCGACGCCGCGGTCGCGGCGACCGAGGTCGAGGCCTGCACCGGAAAATCCGAGGAGGAATGTTTCGCGCTCAAGCGGCCCGGCGGCCCGCTCGATGCGAAGGAGAAGCTGTCCGGCATTGCCTGCGATTTCGCCTGCCTGCTGGTGCTGTCGGGCGGCGTGCATCGCAGCCTGCCGCAGGGCAGCCGCGTGGTGCTGAGCGGCATGGCGATCCACAACCGGCTCGCGCCCAACGTCTCGGCCGAGCACCGCGAGAGCCTGACCTCAATCTTCACCGACCAGTTCCGACGCTATCTCGGCGAGATGGGGATCGATCACGAACTGCTCGACGTCGCCGTCAGCAATGCGGGCGGCGGCCGCTTTGTCGAGATCCCGGCCTCCGAATGGGGCCGGCTGCACCTCGTGACACAGCCGCAGTAGTTCGCGGCAGCCATCGTGCTCAGAGCAAGCCGAGGTCGCGCAACTCGCGGCGCATCGGCTCGGGCATCGATGCCACGCTGGCCGCGCTCGACTTGGTGAGATCGGCCGGCGCGGAGTCCGCGGTCAGGTAGCGCCAGCCCTGGAACGGCCGCATCGGCCGCGGCGAGACCGCGATCACCTTGGGCTGCATCACCAGCCGGCAGCGGCCGATACCGTCCTTGTCGCGGAACGGCTCAATGGCGATGATCTTCTCGCGCGCGGCGATCTCGCCGCGGATCACCCAATAGAGCGAGCCGCCGGCAAGGATCTCCTCCTCGCGCTTCGGCGTCATCCGCGTGATGTGGACGTGACGGAGCGGCAGGCCCTTTTTCTTCGCGGTCGCCATCCGTTCGGCAACCCAGCCCTTGAGTTCCTTGACGGAGTCGCAACCGACGGCGAGCTTGATGAGATGAAGCGGCATGTGCCGGATGTAGCGGCCGGCGCGCGCTTTGAAAAGGGAGCGCTCTCCGCGGCGGTGGATATCGGGATTAGAGCGTTTTTCGAGCGAAGCGAAGCCGGAACAGTGCAGTGACGGCGGCTCAAGCCGCCGTCATCACGCTCATTGTTCGTTCGCAGCCGCCGGTGCGCTGGCGGCGGCAGGAGGCGGCGCCGGAGCTGCCGGGGCCGGCGCGATCTGGACCGGGCGCTTCGCTGCCGGCGGCCGCTTCGGGGCCGCAGCGGGCGGCGCGGCGGCGGCGCGCGCGGCCGGTGCGGCCGCGGCCGGCTTCGCCGGCTCGGGCGTCATGATGCTGACCGGCGGCGTGTTCGCCGAGCTCGGAAACTCCGCATTGGTCGGCTTGCCGGTGGGCAATGACTGCGGCAGCGCCGCGACCAGGCCGGCGGCGGCCGACGCCTGGGCGCCGGCTGGCGCGTTCCAGGACCCCGCGTAGCGCGTGATCAGGTTCTCGTAGGTCCGCTCGTTCATGTTGGCGATAATCTGATGGTTGTCGCCGAGCGAGCGGAACGCGGGGCACGCGGTCGGCGTGCAGTGGTCGCGCGCCATCAGCGCATAGGCCACCAGGCCGTAGCGGTCATGCTCGATGGCGCGGCGCAGCGCCTGCAATTCGGTGGTCGAATTGCGCTCGGCGGTCGCGAGGTCGCCCAGCGCGGTCAGGCGCGAGATCTGCGCCGCCGCGTAGCTGACCGCCGCCGCGGCCGTATCCGATGAACCGAACAGCACCTTCTCGCAGGCGTTGAGAACGGCGTCGCCGGCGAGGTCGTCGACGCAGGCCAGCGCCGGCACCGTCTGGCTGGTCAGTTGCGCCGTCCGCGTCTCAGCCGGCGCCGCCTGCCCGCCCGGGCCGAAGCCACGGATCGTCGCGGCGACCGCAACCGCGATCGACAGCAGCGTGATCACGGTCAGCGCACCGTTGGCGACGGATTTTTCCGCGCGCAGCAGCGTGACCAGAACGACGATCCCAAAGAACCCCGCGGCGGCCAGCGTCAGCCACATCGGGAAGGTCGGTGAGCGCCAGATCTGATCCAGCGAGGAAGCCCAATTCATGCGCGATGTCCCTCAACGCAGCGTAAGCACAATCGGCGACGGCGAACGCCGCCACCCCGACGTCCAACCTTCAGCACAATGGGTCTGCGAACAGGGCCTTTTGACGGCGGCGGTACGGAACCCGCCCCAGCCGCCGGCTTGCGCACAATTCCTTCAGGACAGCGCGAGCTGACTCTCCTTGGCCACCCGTTCGAAAGCTTCAGTCGAGCTCTTGATGCGATACTGGCAGTCGTCACCGTCGGTCGGCAGCAGCCGGATCACTTGATAGGTGCCGCTCGCGGCGGGGCGCGCCACGTTGCTGGCCGTGAAATAGACGGTCTCGCCAATCGAGTACTTATGCTTCAACGCCCTCTCCATTTTCTTAGAGATTGCTGGCTGAGCTGACAGTCCCGATAGCTCAGGCCGGCATTTTGAGAACCCTGCGGCAAGCTAGCACATCGCACCTCCCCAAATCCAGCAAGATTGGGGCATAGCGAAGGTGCAATTTTTGCAGGTTTTTCAGGGCGATAGGCAGCAATTTGCGTGCCAGCCGGAAATTGCCCGCCGAGCTCGGCTGGAACCCGATTCCAGCCGCTCAGGCGGTGTGCGGCAGCTTGCCGCCCGGGCTCGCGCCGTCGACCGCAGCCGGAAGTTGCTGGGCGAGCACCTTGGACAGCTGGTCCACCGGAATGTTGAATTTGGCGGCGAGCTGCTTGACCGTGTCGCTGCCGAGCACCTGCTGGAGCTGCTCGGCCGTGATCGGCAGGTTCTGACCGGTACCGATCCAGGATTTGACCTGCTCGCCGAGCCCGGCCTGCTCGAGCTTGGCGACGATCGCGGACAAGCCGCCCTGCCCGCCATTGCCCAAGACCTCGCCGAGCACGACCGGGATCACCGCCGCGCCAAGCTGGCCAAGCATGCCTTTCAGCTCCGGCGAATTCTCCAGGGAATCGAGAATGCCCATTGTCTAAGTCCTTTCACGACTTGCAAAACCAGCCTTTCCGGGTTCGACGCCTCCAACCCCGCGGCGTCAAGCCGCGATCTTTGCGACCGCTGTCACAATTCGGAAGCGCATCGAGCGTTTTCGAGCGAAGTGGATACGGTTCGCGTGAAGAAAACGCGTCGAAACAAAAATCCGGAGCTTCGGTTCTGATTCAATCAGGACCGAAGCTCCAAGACCGGTCAGGCATCCTCGAATCGAGCGATCCGCAGCGTCTCGGCAATGCCGTCGCGGGTCCATTCGGCGAACGCCGGCAGCGCCATCATGGCATCGACATAGTGCTGCGCTTCGGCCTTCACCGGGATCGCATAGGTGCGGAAACGATGCACCACGGGCGCATACATCGCGTCCGCCGCAGAGAATGCGCCGAACAGGAACGGACCCTGCTTGCCGTAGCGCGCATGGCAGTCGGCCCAGATCTCCTGGATCCGCGCCACGTTGGCGCGCGCATCGTCGGAGAGCGCGACGGCGCGGATCGGCCGGTGCAGGTTCATGCCGCATTCGTTGCGCAGCGGCATGAAGCCGGAATGCATCTCCGCCGAGATGGCGCGGGCATGCGCGCGCGCGGCGCGATCCGCAGGCCAGAGCTTCGCCTCGGGAAATCTCTCGGCGAGATATTCGATGATCGCCAGCGAATCCCACACCCTGACGTCGCCATCGATCAGTGTCGGCACCTTGCCGGCCTTGCTGAACGAGAGAATGCGGTCCTTGTCGGTCTGGTCCGTGTAGAGCGGAATGAAGACCTCTTCGAACGGGATGTTGTTGGCGCGCAACGCCAGCCAGGGCCGCATCGACCATGACGAATAGTTCTTGTTGCCGATGACGAGCTTGAGCATGTCCGGGAATCCTGTTGCCACGGTAGTTTGCCATAGTGCATTGCACGCGTTCAACCTGTACATGACGCGGATGCGGCCCGGCGCGGACAGTCAGCCGCGCGCTCACGAAGGAAGGCAACATGACTGGCTATTGGACCGACATCCTGGCCGTCGGCTTCTTTGCGCTGGAATGGCTGGTCTATACCATCACGCTGGAGCATACCGCGTATGGGCGCGACAGCCTATCGGCGCGGATGCATGTCTATCGCGAGATCTGGGTGCGGAATCTGCTCAACCGCGACGCACGGATGGTCGACATGCAGATCATGGCCAGCTTGCAGAACGGCACCGCGTTCTTTGCCTCCACCAGTCTGATCGCGATCGGCGGCGGGCTGGCGCTGTTGCGCGCCACCAATGACGCGCTTGCCGTGCTCGGCGCGCTGCCCGTCAACCTCACGCCCTCGCCCGCTTTGTGGGAGGTCAAGTGCATCGGGCTGATCCTGATCTTCATCTACACCTTCTTCAAATTCGCCTGGGCCTATCGCCTGTTCAACTATGTGGCGATCCTGTTCGGCGCGATGCCGCCGGCCGAGCAGCGCGATACGCCGGAGGCGGAAGCCCATGTGGTCCGCACCACGCGGCTGTTCGAGACGGCGGGCCGGCACTTCAACCGCGGCCAGCGCGCGTTCTTCTTCGCGCTCGGCTATCTCGGTTGGTTCGTCAGCCCCTGGGTGCTGTTCGTCACGACCGCCGCGGTCGTGATCGTGATCTGGCGCCGGCAGTTCGCCTCGAATGCCTGGCAGGCGATGGGAAGCTGAAGCGAACCTTGTCTACGACGCGAAATCGCGCGGGCTGAAGTCGAGGTCGAGCACCTTCCATTCGCCGTAGCGATCCCGCGGCAGCATCGCATAGGGCTGGCAGGCCTGCAGCGCCTCGGTCGCGCTCTTCAGCAGCAGCGGCCCCTTTTCCGAGGCGGTGGCCTCGATCAGCACCGGCTGCGCGGCGAGCTTGCCGTCGGGCTTCATGAGCACCCTGAGCTTGATCTTTACGTCGTCACCCGTGCTCAGCGTCGGCGGGAGTTTCAGGCAGGTCTTCAGATGACGGCGAAATTCGGCGACCACGCTCGAGCCGACGTCGGCCTGCTCGGTGGCGGCTGCGTCGAAATTGTCCTTGCCGGGTCCGGGGCCGGACGGCGCGCTGGCGGGCGGCTTCACGGAAATGTCGGGCGGCAGGCCGAGCATGACATTGTATTTGACCGAAAGATCCGGCTCGGGCTGCGCATAGGCAGGCGACGACGCTGCCGCCTGTTGCTGCGCCGTTGGCTGGGGCATCGGTGGCGTTTGCGGTGCCGGCGGCGCGGGCGGCGGCTCGGCCGCGGCACGTTGCGGCGCCGGGCTGGGCTTGGGCGCCGTCGGCGTCGCCTGCTTCTGAGGTGGTTGCTGTGGCGCGTTCTGCTGTGGCGCGGCCGCCTGCGCCGATGGTTCGGGCTTGGCTGAATCCACCGGCTTGTCGAGCGACGGCAACTGCAACTCGGGCGTCGGCGACGGGCTCGGTGCCGGTTCGGGCTTGGTCTCGACCTCGGACCTGGCGACCTCCTGCGGCGTCACGATCTCGACCGGCACCGTGTCAGCGGCGACGGGATCGAACTGATGGACCTCCGAATAAAGGAAAATCAGCGCGAGCAGCATCAGGTGCACGAACACCGACGCCATCAGATCCGCGTTTGGCCGAAACTTCATCCCACTCGATCACGTCAGTGATGTCTCTCCCCGCCGGCTATAATACCGGCCGGAACCCGCCTGCCTCAATCCCCATTCGGTCCAAAGCTGCAATCGGCCAGCGGGGCATTAGCATGATTGGGATCAGGACCCAGCCATTTTTCCGAGACTAGATTCTCAGGCAAAGACCCCGTGCGTCGCGGAGCCCATCATCGCGCGTCAGCGCTCCCGATCGCCGAGATCTCGCGCATGTCGTCGACCGACAGCTCAAAATCGAAGATGTCGATGTTCTCCTGAAGGCGTTCGAGCTTCGAGGTGCGCGGGATCGCGGAGACATTCTGTTGCACCAGCCAGCGCAGGCAGACCTGGGCAGCGCTCTTGCGATAGCGGTCGCCGATCCGCGCCAGCGCGCGGTCGCCCTTGACCCGTCCCTTCGCGATCGGGCTGTAGGCGACGAATGCCATGCCGCGGCGTCGACAGGCCTCGATCACATCGGCCTGGTCCAGATAAGGATGGTACTCAACCTGGTCGCAGGCGAGCGGCTCGGGGCATGTCGCCACCGCCTCCTCGATCAGCGCCGCGTTGAAGTTGGAGACGCCGATATGCCGCGCCAGGCCCGCCAGCCTGACTCGCGCCAGCGCGCCGAGCGTCTCGGCAAGCGGCACCTGCGGATTGGGCCAGTGCAGCAGCAACAGGTCGACCTCGGTCAGGCGCAGCCGCGCCAGGCTCTCCTTGGCGGCGCGTTCGAGATCCTTCGCCATGAAATGCGTGGTCCAGACCTTGGTGGTCACGAACACGTCGTCGCGCTTGACGCCGGAGGCACGCAGCCCCTCGCCGACCTCGCGCTCATTGTCGTAGATCTCCGCGGTGTCGATGTGGCGATAGCCGAGCCGCAACGCCTGCTCGACGATGCGCGCGCAGGTCCGCCCGCGCAGCTCCCATGTGCCGAGCCCGATTGCCGGGATCCTGGCACCGTTGCCTTCGACGACATTCATGCAGCCATTATGCGCGCATGACGAAGCGCTGCCAACTCACAGTGCGGTTCCGCGGTGGAACGTCGCGACGTCTCACCGCTCCGGCTGGTAACCGTCGGTCAACGTCTTCAGGAAGGCGATGATGTCGGCCTCATCCTGCGCCGTCATCGCGGGCGTGTCGCCGAGATGGCGCTCGAACGGCGGATCACTGACGTCGACATTGCCGTGATACTTTTCCGGCAGGTCATCGTACTTGCGCACCGTGCCGTCGGCGCCGCGCGGAAAGACCTTCTCCGGATTGGTATCGCGGAAGTTATAGAAGTCGAGCACCTGCTCGAGGCTGGTGAAGACGCCGTTGTGGAAGAACACGCGACGCGTCGCCGTGTTGCGCAAGGTCGGCGTCAGAAACATCCCGCAATATTGCGTCTGCTCGGCAATGTCGGTGCGGTACGGACCGCAAACCCCGAGATCGAAATGGTCGGGATCGCGGTTGCTGACAAGCGCGGCGTTGCGCGGCGCGCCGAGCGCCTCATATTGATGATCGGTGAACAGCGGCGGCAGACCGTCCCGGGTCGGCTGCGACGTATGGCAGCCGCCGCAATTGGCCTTGTCCGGATCGTTGAACAATTGCAGGCCGCGCAACTCGCTCTCGCTCAGCCGCGCCTTGCCTTCCAGCCAGTAGTCGAACTTGCTGGTGTAGGGATGGAAGCTCGGCTCCTCAACCTGATAACGCGCGACGGCAAACATCGCCTCCGCGACCAGCAGCCGCGTGTTGTCGAAGACACCGGCGCCGAACAGCTCGGCGAAGCGCGGCGCGTAACTCGCCTGGCGCAGCTTCTGCGCTACGATCTCGATGCTGCCGCCGTCCATCTCGTTGGGATCGAGCAGCGGGAAGATCGCCTGGTCCTGCAGCGTATCGGCGCGGCCGTCCCAGAACAGTCCGCCCTGCGGGACGATGTTGACGGCCGACGCGGCAGTCCCGGTCGCAACTTTCCTGGCGCGCGCGGCCTGCTGGCCGAGCGCGGCCAGTTGCGCGAAGTCGACGACATTGTCGTCCTCGTCCTTTTCGGGCCCGATGCTGAAATTCGGCTGCCGCTCGAGATAGGTCAGGCCCGGCACGGCGCGTGTCCCTTGCCGGGATTGCGCGGGCCCGCCGAGCATCACCGGCCCATCATTGGGTGGCCCGTAGGCATGGTCCGGACTGTGACAGGACGCGCATGACAATCCGCCCGAAGAGGACAGCGACGCGTCGAAGAAGATCTTCTGACCGAGCAGCGCCATGGCGGACAGCGGGGCGACCGGCGGACGCCTGAGCTGCACCGGGTTCGGATTGGTCCCCGGAAGTCCCTGCGTCTCGACGGCCGCAACAGTGCCGGCCATGCACAGCAAGCCGGCGCCGAGAAGCCACAAGGTGCGGCGGTTCATGTCAGATCCAGTGTCGTTAAGCGTTTTCGCGCGAACTGGAGACCAGTTCGCGCGAGCGAACGCGTCAGGGCAGAGCTTCGGTTCTGATTGGATCAGAACCGAAGGGCGTTAGTGGTGATGGTGATCATCCGGCGGGCTGACGATGACCGTTCCGGCTGTCGGATCAAGGAACAGCGTGTCCTGCCGGTACTCGTGGTCCTGGCCGTGGCCGCGCTCGAAGTCGAACAGGTCGGCGATCGATTCGACGCTGTCGTCGAACGAGCCGCCGCCAAGACGCTGGCCGTGCAGCCAGTTGTCCTCGATGAAGCGCACCACGGACGCCTGCGAGATGCGGGTGTGGCTGACGTAGTTGCGCTTGGCGAAGGGCGAGATCACCAGGAACGGGGTTCGCGTGCCGGGACCGCAGCGGCCGTTCACCGGCTGGCCATTGAGGCCGTTCGGCTGCGTCTGCTTGCCGATGCCGCGGCCGCACTGGCCGGGGCCGTTGACCTGGTCGGCGGTCGGGTCATACGAGGCGCTGATCGGCGCAAGGTACTGGTGATCGTACCAGCCGTCGGAGTCGTCATAGGTGATGATGACCGCGGTTTCGCCCCACTCCTTCTGCTTCTGCAGGAAATTGATCAGCTCGACATTGCCGGCCTGCTCGTCGAGCGGATCGGAGTTGCCGGGATGACCGTCCTGGTAGGCCGGCATCTTGATGTAGGAGACGGCAGGGAAGTTGCCGGCCTTCACCGCGGCGTAGAAGTCCTCGAGGTCGTAGGCGTGATTGGCCGGATCGAGCGTCTTGCCGCCGGGCACATAGGTGTGTCCGACCGCATTTACCGAGCTCGGCCGCGCATGGGTCGGGTTGGCCGTCGACTTGTAGTACTGGAACCAGGCGTGGTGCGGGATGTAGTCCACGACTGTGCCGTTGACGTTGCTCGAGAACGTGCTGCGGCCGCAGTTGGTGGTGCCGTTGCTATTCTTTAGCGTCAGGTCGAAACCGCCCATGAAGCTGCCCCAGCTGATCTGCTCGGCATTGAGCAGGTCGCCGATGTTCTTGCTGGTCATCAGGACCTGGCTGGTCGTGCTCGAGCAGGCATCGTAGGCAGGGTCGGTATCACCGATCAGCGTCAGGCCGCCCTGGCCGTCGGCGATCGACGACGACGAGCCGACGATGTTCTGCGCACCGTTGGTCTGGCCGGCAACCACCTCGAGCGCGCCGGGCGTCGACGGACCAAAGGTGTCGGTCCAGTTGTTGTCGCTCATCGCGAAGTTCTGGGCGTAATTCCAGAACGCGGTGACGGTGTTGCCGTCGAAATAGCCCATCACCTGCCCGTTGGTGCCGAAGGCGCCGACGCCGCCGGCGGTGCCGCGACCGGTGAATTTCGGAAACAGGTCTTCCTTGCCGTTGTCGACCGCTTGCTGCTCGGGCGTGTAGGCGTGATTCTGCGACTTGGTGTTGGCCTGGGTGCGGTCGAGGCGGAACGGATTGGTCGCGCCGGTGCCGTTGGCCGGGTTGGTGTTCGGGTTGTTGGTCAACAGATTGGCGCTGGTGAGGTTGTTGACCTTCGGCGTATGCGGCTTCGCCGTGAACGGGATAGAGCCGGTCGGGTTGGTCGCAACAGGATAGGTTGCGAAGTAATGATCGAACGAGCGGTTCTCGTTGAAAATAACGACGAGATGCTTGATCGGCGTTTGGGTGTGGATGTCGTGCGGATGATGATCGTGGCCGTTATTGCCCTTGTTGTCGTCTTGAGCTGCGGCGCTGCACATCACCGCAGCGGCAGCAACCAGACAGACTCCGACCGTCGAAAGAAATTTGGCTTTCACCGTAGTGCCCCTTTTATTTTTAAGGATTTATGACGTCGACCTGCGACAAGTTATCCACCGCCGATGACAGCGCTGTGTCGATCGAATGAATGCGACGAATGATGATGTGCGCAGATGTCCGCATCGGTTGCAGCAGGCATCGAGGCACCAATCTTTGCGCGCATGACAGACGCCCTCCTCTTCCGTCTCACGCGAGCGGCTATCTGTGGACGCGGTTTCGGTCACAAGACATGGAATTGAATGACAGCAATCATGCGAACAGATTGTGCGCCGCCTGCTGTCGCGGCGTGCTCACACCCGAAAAAAATCCGCGCCTTCCGAGGATGTTGCTCGAAAAGCGCGGATGCTTGGCCTGGTGGCGGATGATGGCCGCGATTCAACTCGGCGTGAAGCCTACTCCTTCATTCCCGTAATCGAAGCGCTGACCGCCCGCGGATCGCGCTGCGGCCAGCGACCGCTCTCGACCTGCGACAGGAAATCGCCGACGATCCGGTTGTATTCGTCGGGCTCCTCGATGTTGATGGCGTGGCCGCAGTTCGGCATCACCGCGAGCGCGGCCGACGGGATGCTCTGCTTCATCAGGATACCGGGCAACAGGCACGGCCAATCCTCGTCGCCGGTGATGATCAGCGTCGGCACATTGATGCGCTTCATCTCGTCGACCAGCGTGTAGAGCGAGGGACGCTCCTTCTGCACGCCCTGCTGGGTATTGGCCGATCCCACCGCCGAATGCTCGGCCAGCATGGTCTTGAACTCGGCGTGGCCACGCGGGTCCTTGTTTTCATATTGCACGCGGGTCGGCCCGTAGGCGTAGCGCTCGGCGAAGGCCGGCATGCCCTCCTTGCGGATCATGCCCGCGATCACGTCGGCCTCGGCGCGAAACGTCTCGCGCTTGTCGAGCTCGGCGCCGTAACCGCAGCCGCCGATGCACAGCGACAGCGCCCGATCAGGGTGACGCAATCCAAAATGCAGCGTCGCAAAGCCGCCCATCGACAGACCGACGATATGCGCTTTCGGCGCGCCGATGTGATCGAGCACGGCCAGGATATCGTCGGCGGCGCGCGCCTGCGAATAGGACGAGACCTGCTCCGGCACATCGGACGGTGGGAAGCCGCGCGCATTGTAGGCGATCGTCCGGAAGCGCTTGCCGAAGTGCCGCATCTGCGGCTCGTAGCTGCGCAGGTCGCCGGCAAACTCATGAACCAGGATTACCGGATGCCCCGATCCGGTCTCCTCGAAATAGAGCCGCACTCCGTCGTCTGTCACAGCATAGGGCATGTTGATCTCCTGCCTTCTCTCTTTGCTTGTTACGGGATGGTCGCGTTACGGGATGGTCGCGGCCTTCGGCGGCTTGGCACGCGGCAGATAGGTGCCGTGGTCCTTGCCGCCGACGAGCGTACCGTTATCGACGACGACCTTGCCGCGCACCATGGTCAGCACCGGCCAGCCCGTCACCTCGAGCCCTTCATAGGGCGTGTAGTCCGCGCCGTCGTGGATCAGCTCGTGACGGATCGTCACCTTGCGCTTCGGGTCCCACAGCGCGATGTCGGCATCCGAGCCGACCGCGATCGTGCCCTTGCGCGGATAGAGGCCGTAGATTTTGGCGTGGTTGGTGGCGCTGAAGGCGACAAAGCTGTTGAGGTCGATCCGCCCCTTCACCACGCCTTCGGAGAAAAGGATCGGCAGCCGCGTCGCGACACCCGGGATTCCGTTCGGCACCCAGCGGAAGCTGGTGCGGCCCTTCGGCGCAAGCTTGCCTTGCGGGTCGTCGTAACGGAACGGGCAATGGTCCGACGAGAACACCGAGAACACCTTCTGCTGCAAACCTTCCCAGCAGGCCTGCTGGCTGGCGACGTCGCGCGGCGGCGGCGAGCAGACGTATTTTGCGCCTTCCATGTTGAGCTGATCGAGATCCTTTTCGGTCAGCATGAGGTACTGCGGACAGGTCTCGCCCATCACCCGCAAGCCCCGCTGCTGCGCGCGCCGGATTTCGTCCATCGCCTCGCGGTTCGAGACATGCACGATCATGATCGGCACGTCGACGAGCTCGGACAACGAGATCGCGCGATGGGTGGCCTCGCGCTCAACCGGGATCGGCCGCGAGGTCGCATGGAAGCGCGGCGCGGTGTTGCCGGCGCGTTCGAGCCGGTCGGTCAGGAAGCGGATGGCGTCGAAATTCTCGGCATGCACCATCAGCATGGCGCCGGTCTCGCGCGCGACCGACATGGTTTCGAGCAGCTCGCGGTCCGACAGCGCGAGGCCCTCATAGGTCATGAAGACCTTGAGCGAGGTGTACCCGTCCTCGACCAGCGCCGGCAGCTCCTGGCCCAGCACATGCTCGGTCGGATCGGTGAGGATGAGATGGAAGGCGACGTCGACATGGCACTCGCCTTCGGCCAGCGAATGGTAATGCTTCAGCGCCTCGCGCAGCGTCTGGCCCTTCTCCTGCAGGCAGAATGGCAGCACGGTGGTGTTGCCGCCGAACGCCGCCGAGCGCGTGCCGCTGGCAAAGCCGTCGGCCATCACGATGCCGTCGCCGGACGGCTGGGCGAAGTGGACGTGGCTGTCGATGCCGCCCGGCAGCACCAGGCGGTCGGTCGCGTCGATGATCGTGGCCGCATCGCCGAGATCATGGCCGAGCGCCGTGATCTTGCCGTCGCGGATACCGACGTCGCAGGCGAAGGTGTCGGCAGCGGTCACCACGGTGCCGCCGCGGATGATGGTGTCGAAGGACATCAGTTTGTCCCTTCCTTCGGTGAGCGGTGTTCGATGATTGCGGCGAGTGGCTCGGCCAGCCCGCGCGTCGGCTTCGGATCGGGACGGCGGAAGGTGCCGGCCACCGCCTTGCGCGGCTTGAGCACGGCGAGCGTTTCCGCCTGCCGCACCGCCGCCACGACCGGATCGACCACCGGCACCGGAATGCGATCGCGGACCTTTGCCGCGAGTCCGGCGAGCGGCGCGCCCGACAGAATGACGACATCGGCGTTGTCCTGCTCGACCGCGCGGTTGGCGAGCCCGACCAGCAGTTCCTCCTTCTCGGCCTGCACCTGCGAGATCGACTGGAAACTACCGTCAAGCGTGCGGATGCCGGCGCAGCGCGCGCTCAGCCCGTGCATGGCGACGCATTCCTCGTACCAGGGCGCCAGCGCGCCAGCGAAGGTGACGATCGCAAACCGGCGGCCGAGCATGCAGGCCGTGAGCATCGCAGCTTCGGCCAATCCCACGACGGGAAAGGCGAACAGCTCGCGCGCGCCGAACAGGCCGGGATCGCCGAACGCCGCGATCACGGCGGCATCGACGCCGGGGCCGGCTTCTGCCAGCATCTCCAGCGCGATCGCGCCGCCGATCTGGGCCTCCGCGCGGGTCGCGATATAAGGCACGCCGCGCGCGGCAGTGACCGGCACGAGCTCGGTGCCGGCCGACGCCGCCCTGCTGCCGGCGGCATGAAGCAGATCCGTCACATCAGCCGTCGTGTTGGGATTGAGCAGCAGGATCTTCATGGCGCAACGTTCCTCGTCTTCCGGCCACGCGGTCTTGCCGGCGGCTCCGGTGCCGCGGCGTCGTCCGCCTTGTCGTTCATTGCCTTGGCATCCAGCGTCTCGGCGACGATCTCGCCGGTGCGGCGCACGTGGTGGGCCAGTATCTGCCCGGCCCGGGCCGCATTGCGCGCCTTCAGCGCGGACAAGATCTCCTGATGCTCGCGCACCGATTCATCCCAGCGGCCGAGCACCGACAGCGCGAAGAAGCGCGCGCGCTCGGCCCGCGCCAGCAGCGCCTCGTGCGTCGCCTTCAGCACGGCATTGCGGGCGAAGCCGACGATCGCCGAATGGATCTGCTGATTAACTTGAAAATAGTCGCGCAGCTCGCCGCGGCCGTGATGCCACTCGATCTTGTCCTGCAGCGCCGCGAGCCGTTCGAAGTCTTCCGGCTCCATGCGCAGCGCGGCGAGCTCGGCGGCGCAGCGCTCGATGCCGCTGACGGCCTCGAACAGTTCGGCGAGCTCGGCACGGCGGAACGGCGCCACCACGGCGCTGTGGTTGAGCCGCAGCTCGACCAGGCCCTCGCTCGCCAATTGCTTGAGCGCCTCGCGCAGCGGCGTGCGCGAGATGCCGAGCGCATCGGACAGGTCCGCCTCCCCCAGCGATTGCCCCGGCGCCAGCTCGCCGCGCACGATCATGGTGCGCAGCCGCGCCGCCGCCTGCTCGTGCAGCCCGACCCGCGGCACACGTAGGCGTCGGCGTTGCAGCGCGGTCATCGCGCGCTTGGGTTCCTTGGTACGTCTGGTCGCTTTGGCTTCAGTCACCGCTTGCCTGCATTGTCATGATTGGAGATCGCGCTCTCCCACGTGGATCGCGGTGGCCGCGCGCAGATCGGGGTTCGCGAACAGGCTGCCCCAGCCCTGCACGCGCGACGGATCGCAGCCGGCAGCTGTGAGGCACGCCCACAGCGTCACCGCAATCGAATCCAGCACCGGAACGCCAAATCCCCGCTCCAGCCGCTCGGCTGCGCCGGCGCCGCGCATGTTGGTGCAGAGCACGACGGCGACATCGCAGCCCTCGCGCACCACCTCCTCGATCAGCCGCGCGACCTCGGCCTCGCTGACCTCGGCAAAGGAGAAATTGTCCTGCAGCGACAGATGCCGCTCGGCAAAACAATGCAGCCCTTGCGAATTCCAGTTGGCGATGATCCGCTCCTGCACGTCCTTGCGATACGGCGTCACCAGCCCGATGCGGCTGGCGCCGATCCGCCGCAACAGGTCGCGATAGGCCAGCACCGTGGTACAGGCCTTGATACCGGTTGCCGCCGTGATCTCCTCGCACAGGCTCTCGTCGCGGTCGAAGCCGAGCCAGCTTGCCGAGGTGCCGTTCCAGGCGATGACGTCGACCTTGGCATGGGCGAGCAACTCGGCCGCCCGAAGAATCTCGCTGGCGTCGAACTGGCGCAGCGCCGCCTCCGACAGCGCGATCTCGGTCACCTTGAAGCGCGAGAAATGTGCCGAGACGTCGTCGACGCCCGATAGCATCGCGCAGGTGATCGGCTCCAGCGCGGTATTCGACGACGGCGTCAGCATGCCGAGCCTGATAGGACGTGTCATTGGTGAGCCTCGTCAAGCGGCCGAACCCTTGGCGGATTCGGCCGCATCGATTTTAGACCGGGAGCTTGCGGCTGTAATCGATCAGGGTCGAGCAGATCAACAGCGCAATGCCCGCGGCGGCGAAATACATCAGGGCCAGGAAGTAGGAGCCGGTGGCCTGCACGATGAAGCCGACGATCAGCGGCGTCGTGATGCCGGCGATGTTGCCGCCGAGATTCATGCAGCCGCCGAGGAAGCCGGACTTGCCGCGGCCCGCCAGCGCCGACGGGATCGCCCAGTACATGCCGCACCAGCGCAGGAAGAACAGCGTCGTCGACAGCAGCACCACGACCGCAACCGCGTTGGTGACGTAGGCGACGAGGAAGATCGAGACCGTCGCCATGATCGCCGCGATGCCGAACAGCGTGCGGAACACGGTGTTGGGCGACCCGCCCCGCTCCCGCCAGTTATCGCCGATCCAGCCGCCGACCAGCTCGCCGACGAAGCCTGCGAAGAAGATGATGAAGGACGCGCCGCCCAGCGCCTTGATGTCGAAGCCGTGCACCTTGAACAGGTAGGTCGGCATCCAGGTCAGCAGCCCGTAGAACGTGGTATTGAAGAACATCCAGCCGAGGCACATGCACCACACCGAGCGAAACCGGAAATACGCCATCCAGCTTGCGCCCGAAGACGGCGGCGTCGCCGCATCCTCGATCGCGTGCGCCTCCTCGAGATAGCGCGCCTCGGCTTCATTGACCGACGGATGCTCGCGCGGCACGTTGCGGATGTAGTACCAGGCCCACAGCCCGCACAGCATGGTGCCGACGCCGGCGATGACGAAGGCGACGCGCCAGGAGCTGAACGCCGCCATCAGCCAGGCGATCACGATCGAGCCGAGCGCCGCACCAAGCGGCGCGCCGCCGTCCAGCAAGGTGGCGCCGCGGCCGCGCTCGGTCTGGGTCATCCAGATCGCGTTGAGCTTGCCGCCGGCCGGATAGATCGGCGCTTCCGACGCGCCGAGCCCGAGCCGGGTCAACAGCAGCAGCATCCAGCTGGTGGACAGCGCCGCCAGCGCCTGGAAGAAGCCCCAGAACAGCGTCGCAAGCGCGATCACGATGCGCGGCTTGAAGCGATCGGCGAGCATGCCGCCCGGCACCTGCATCAGCGCGTAGGTCCAGAAGAACGAGCTCAGGATCAGGCCCTGCATCGCCGGATCGATATCGAACTCCTTGGCGATGACCGGCATCGCGACCGAGAGCGAGGCGCGATCGATATAGTTGATCGAGATCAGGAACAGCATCAGCAGGAAAATCTTCCAGCGCACGCCGCTCGGCTTTGCCGTATCTGCCATTGCGATGGTGGACACCTGATCGCTCATTGCTCGCTCCTCCCGACAGATTGCTTTGCCCTGGCGCGCCCCTCGTCCTTGAAGGTTGCTGGCCTCTCCTGCCCTGCGCGAAGTCTGCTTCAAGGCGGCCAAACCGACAAGCACATTTTGTATTCTGCATGCAATTTCTTACATAACATTGATATTACTTATCATTTAGTAGTTCATGCATTGATTTTGATCAGCCGGTGATGACGGATTGAGCGTGAGGTCATCCGCTCGGCCAGCCAATTTCAGGCAATTGGTCCCCGCGTTGCGGCTCCACCGATCGCACGCACAACGGCGTTCTGCTCGTTGCAAAAACAGTGGTCCGCGCTTCCCGTCGGAAGCGCGGACCTGTGGTGAGCCGCCGATAGGGATCGTTCGTCAGCGGCGGATGAAGGCCGCAACCACCGCGCTGGAGGTCGCGCAGACGGCGACCACCAGGAACACCAGCGAGGTCTGGTTATGCTTGTCCATGAAGTGGCCGATCATCGGCTCGCCGAGACCTGCGAACAGATAGGCGAAGAAGTTCATCACCCCGGTTGCGGTCCCTGCCCGCTTGTGGCCGACCAGATCCGGGCACAGCGCCCAGAACGAGGATTGCGGGCCGTAGGTGAAGAAGCCGCACAGGAACAGCACCGTCATCCCGAGAACGACATCCGAGGTCGGGATCGCGTACATGCACAGCGAGGTGACCGCGGCGAGCGCCATGTAGAGCACGATGGCGAGGTAGCGGCGCGAACCGAATACCTTGTCCGAGACCCAGCCATTGCTGAACGCGCCGACCGCCATGCCGACCGGCAGCGCGATGCTGATCCAGCGCGGATCGATCACCGAGGCGGCGCCGGCCTTGGCCCAGTTACTGCCGAGGAAGTGCACCGGCACCCATACCAAGAGGCCGTAGCGCGCCGCGTTCTGGAAACCGATCGCGACGCCGGCGACCAAAAGGCGCCAGTTCGACAGCACCGCCTTGTAGCGCGCGAGCGAACCCTCATTGGCGTCGACCGCGGCTTCCGCCGCCGAGACCTCGTCGGCCTCGTCATGCGGCGAGGCAAAGCCCATGTCCTCGGGCTTCTCGCGCGCGATCAGATAGAACGCGATGCCGCCGAGCAGCAGCAGCACCACCGGGATGCGGAAAATCCAGCGCCAGTCGAGCTGGAAGTAGCCGACCACGACCAGCGAGGTGACGAACGACAGCACCGAGGCAAGCCCCGCCGCGAATGTATAGAGCCCGTAGACCGTGCCGCGCTCGTGGCGGCCCCACCAGTTCGACAGCAGCCGGCTGCCCGGCGCCCATCCCATCGACTGGAAATAGCCGTTGATGCCCCAGAACACGGTGAGGCTGACGATGCCGGTCGAGAGGCTGGTGGCCCAGTTCATGATGAAGGAAAGGATCGCGCCGGCGCTCATCACGCGGCGGCCGCCGAACTTGTCGCCGAGATTGCCGTTGATGGCCTGCCCGACCGCGTAGCACCAGAGCAGCGCCGCGCTGGCCCAGCCCAGCGCCTCCTTGGTGACGCCGAACTCGGCCTGGATGCCGGGGATGGCGAAGCCGAAGGTTTGCCGCCCGGTGTAGAAGAACAGATAGCAGAACATCGCCGCGAACAGCATCCGCCACTGCGCGCGGCGGAACGATGTCGCAAGCTCCGGATTCTGCACTCCGACCGAGCCGACGCCCGACGGACTGAACGTGATCGACATTAAGACCTCCCCTGATTGTTTGGTGATTGCAGTCGGCCGCCGCGTTGTTCTTGTTGCGCGCGTGCGGCCCTCGTTCGGTCGTCCCTATGCCGGCCAGGGCAGCGAATAGGTCTTGACGTTGGTGAAGCTCTTGATCGCCTCCTGCACGCCTTCCTTGTAGCCAAGGCCGGAATCCTTGATCCCGCCGAACGGCGACATCTCGATCCGGTAGCCCGGCACTTCCCAGACATTGACGGTGCCGACATCGAGCTCGTTGACGAACCGCGTGATGTAGTCGAGCCGGTTGGTGCAGACGCCGGACGACAGGCCGAACGCGGTCGCGTTCGAGATCCCGATCACGCTGTCGATGTCGTTGGGCACGCGGATGATCGGGATCACCGGGCCGAAGGTCTCCTGAATCACCAGCTCGCTGGTGTAGGGAATCCGGTCGACCACGGTCGGCGGATAGAGCGCGCCGTCGCGAGCGTTGCCGTGCAGCAGCTCGGCGCCGTCGGCGACGGCGGCATTGACGCGGCGCTCGAATTCCTTCGCCGCGCCCTCGTGGATCACGGTGCCGACGTCGACCGTCGGGTCCATCGGGTCGCCGCACTTCAGCTTGCGCGCCTTCTCCAGCACCAGCGCGGCGAAATCGTCGGCGACAGCCTCGACGCAGAGGATGCGCTTCACCGCCGTGCAGCGCTGGCCGGAATTCTTGGTGGCGCCGGTGACCGCGAGCTCGGCCGCCTTGTCGAGGTCGGCGTCCTCCATCACGATCAGCGGATCGTTGCCGCCGAGCTCGAGCACCAGGCGCTTGTAGCCCGCCTTCGCCGCTATGTGCTTGCCGACCCTGACCGAGCCGGTGAAGGTGACGAGATCGGCGTCCGGATCGGTGATCATCGCATCGCCCATCGAATGCGGATTACCGGTCACCACCGACAGCATCTCAGGCGGCAGCCCGGCCTCGTACAGCACGTCGGCGAGCGCGAGCGCGGTCAGCGGCGTCAGCTCGGTCGGCTTCAGCACCACGCGGTTGTTGGTCGCGATTGCGGGGGCGATCTTGTGGCTCACCATGTTGAGCGGATGGTTGAACGGCGTGATCGCCGAGATCGCGCCGAGCAACGGCGTGCGCGTCGTGAAGATCTTGCGCGCCTTGCCCTGCGGGCTGATGTCGCAGGAGAACGTCTCGCCGTCATCCTTGATCGCGAGCTGGCCGGCAAAGGAATAGACGTCGTAGGCGCGGCCCGCCTCGTAGAGCGAATCCTTCCAGCACAGGCCGGACTCGGCGGTGATCAGCCGCGCGAATTCCTCCTTGCGGCCGGCCAGGATCTCGGCGGTGCGCAGCAGGATGCGCTGGCGCTCGTAGCGCGTCAGCTTCGGCTTGAACGCGGCCGCCCTGGCGAAGGCGCTGCGCACATGCTCCGGCCGCGCCGCCGGCACGGTGCCAACCACCTTGTTGGTATAGGGATTGAAGACCTCGACATGCTCGTCGGTGTCGACGAGGCTGCCTGCGATCCGCATCTGCTCGTGGCGAACGGCCGGGCTCTGGATGTTCATGGCACTGTCCTTGGGGTCCGAATGCGTCACTGGATGCGGTTGAGCGCGACGTCGAAGGCGTCGAAATTGCGCAGGGCGTGACCGGCGGGCAGCGCGATCCTGCGGTTGGCGATCAGCGGCACCCGCTCCTCGGTGAGCCCGCCATGCGAGCGCAGCGGCTCGGTCAGGCCCGAGAGATCGTGACGGGACTCGCTGGTGCCCAGCACCTTGTGCCTGGTCGAGATCACGACGATGTCGCCGATCCGGTCCGGCGGCAGCTCGAACCTGGCGCAGGCCTCCTTGCGCGTCAGCGCGACCTCGATGCCGCCGGTCGCACGCAGCCGCGACAGCAGCGTGTCGACGTTGGCGCCCTCCGGCGTGTAGATGGTCGCGAACGAGCCGAGCGAGCCGTGATGGGCGACGTAGGGATCGGTGATCGGCAGGATCACCCGCGCCGCGCCCGCACCCGTCCAGTCGTCCATGACGTCCTGGAGGTAGATCACGTCGGGCTTGCCGTCAGGCAGGAACTTGTCGTTCATGCCGTGGTCGGCGGTCGCCACGATGTTGCAGCCGAGCGCATCGAGCTTCGCAAGATGGCCGTCGATCATCGCGTAGAAGTCGTTGGCGATCTTGGTGCCGAGCCCGACCTTGTGCTGGATGTAGTCGGTGGTCGACAGGTACATCAGATCGGGACGGTAGTGCTCGACCAGCTTGACGCCGGCCGCGAACACGAAGCGCGACAGATCGGCGGAGTAGACCTCGGGCAGCGGCAGGCCGACGAAGTCGAGCACATCATCGATGCCGTTGGCGGCCTTGGTGGCCTGGTCGGCCTTCTCCGACGAGAACGCGATGGCGCGGCCGCTGGAATAGTCCAGACCGTACGCAAGCAGGGTGCGCAGCTTGTCCTTGGCGGTGACGGCGGCGACCTTGTAGCCGGCGTCATGGACACCGGCGAGGATGGTCGGTGCGCGCAGGAATTTCGGATCGTTCATCATGACTTCGGCGTTGTTCGCCGTGTCATAGAAGTAGTTGCCGGCGATGCCGTGCACCGCGGGCGGGCGCCCGGTGATGATCGAGAGGTTGTTCGGATTGGTGAAGCTCGGGATCACGCTGGCGGCATGAACATGCGCGCCGTCCTTCATGAAGCGCGCGAAGGTCGGCGCGACGCCGGCCTCGATCGCCTGCTCGATATAGCCGGGCTCCGAACCGTCGAGGCAGATCACGACGGTTGGCCGCGTCGGCGCGTCGTAATGGCGCCCGTTGACGGTGATTGTCTTACGATTGTCTTGCATGATGCCTCTCCCTGTCACTGCGCCGTCGTCACGCGTTCACCGCGCTCGGCATCCGCTGCGTCTGCGCTGCCTCGATCAGCCGCTCCTTCGACCCTAAGAAGTTGCGGCCGCGCTCGCCTTCGAGCGAGTCCGCGATCAGCGCGTGCCATTCGGCGCGCTCGATCCTGTAGGCGGCCGGATTGCAGGAGATGCCGAGCCGCGCCATGAAGTCCTCGAGATCGTCGGCCGCCCGCGCCAGGTCGGCGCCGAAGATTTGCTTCAAGCTGTCCTCGCAGAGCCCGCCCGCCCCTTTGACGCTGCGCAGCACCATCGGCAGCGAGAACGAGCAGGCAATGCCGTGCTGCACGCCGTGCCGCAGCGTGATCGGATAGGACAGCGAATGCGCGATCGCGGTCTTGGTGTTGGAGAATGCCAGGCCTGCGAACAGCGCCGCCTGCGCCATTCGGCTGCGCAGCTCGAGATTGCCAAGGTCGTTGGCGAGCTTCGGCAGCACGTCGAGGATGCTGCGCGCCGCGGCCACCGCGTGGTTGGCCGACACCGGGTTGTTGTTGACGTTCCAGATGCTCTCCAGCGCATGCGACAGCGCGTCGAGCCCGGTGCTGATGGTGAGAAGCTGCGGCTTGCCTAGCATCAGGCGCGGATCGATCACCGCATGGGTCGGATAAAGCGACGGACGCGCCAGCGAATATTTCTTGCCGTTGGCCTCGTCCCACACCGTGCCCCAGCAGGTCACCTCGCTGCCGGTGCCCGCGGTGGTCGGCACCGCGATGATCGGGATCGCCGCGAGACGCTCGGCGCCCTGTTGCGTCTCCAGATAGGTCTTGACGGTCGCGAAGTCGCCGCCGGCGGCCGCGAACACCTTTGCGGAGTCGATCACCGAGCCGCCGCCGAGCGCGACGATCACGTCGGGCTGCCTCGCGAGCCCGGCAAAGCGCGCAGTCTGCTCGGTGAGCAGGCGGTAGTCCGGATTGGGCGCGACGTCGCGGATGGTCAGGATGGACGGTCCCGCCGCGGCGCGCAGCCGCCGCTCGAGCTCGTCGAAGACCGGCTCGCCATAGGTCACGAGCGCATAGGCGCGCTTGCCGATCAGTCCCGGCAGCTTGTCGAAGCTGTCGGCTCCGAATTCGATCCTCACCGGGTTGGAATAAGTCCAGTCCATCCGCGCGTCCTCCGTTTGGCGCGAAGGTACGGCGCCGGATGCTATTGACAAATTCATTCTACGGATGCGTTCTATTGATTATGTCAATAGTGTTCAGCCAGCTGCGCGCCTTCCATGCGGTCGCCACCCATGGCGGCTTCACCGCGGCCTCGCGCGTGCTCAATGTCGGTCAGCCGACGCTGACCATTCAGGTCAAGGAGCTGGAGGAGAGCTACGGCGTCGAGCTTCTGATCCGGAAGCCGCGGCACACCGAGCTCACCGAAGCAGGCAGCGCGCTGGTCGAGATCACCCGCGGCATCATGACGTTCTGCGACGAGGCGCACGACCTGTTGGCCGCGCACGGCAAGGCCACCAAGGGACACCTGCGGGTCGCGACCGTCGGGCCGTTCCATGCCACCGAAATCATCGCAGCATTCAAGCGCGATCATCCGGAGGTGCAGATCTCGACCCTGCTCGGCAATTCCGAACGCACCTTCCGCCACATCGTCGACTTCGAGGCCGACGTCGCGATCCTGGCGGAGGTGCCGGAGGATCCGCGCGTCACCATGATCCCCTACCGCACCCACCGCGTGATCGTGTTCGTCAACCGCGATCATCCCTGGTTCAAGCGCAAGTCGGTGAGGCTGCGCGAGTTGGCAGATCAACCGATCGTGCTGCGCGAGCGCGGCTCGACCACGCGGCGCGCGTTCGAGGCGACGATGCAGGCCGAGGGCATCAGCATCGAGCCGGTGTTCGAGATCGAGAGCCGCGAGGGCGTGTGGAAGGCGGTCGAGCGCGGCCTCGGCATCAGCGTCGTTGCCGACTTCGAATTCGTGCCGCATCCCAACCTGCGCGCCCTGGAGATTAGCGACCGCACCATCAAGACCCAGTACAGCATCGCGCATCACAGCGGGCGCGGTCATTCCCCGATCATCAAGGCGTTCATCGACACGGTCCGGCGGATGAAGGGTCGTGATGCTACCGCGAGGGGGTCTTCGGCCCGGGCTTGAGTGCGAACAGCGCAAGAAGCGCAGCCAAGCTCAGAGCCGATGTGACCGCAAGCGTGTAGCCGCCGAGCGGCGAGATCAGGAATCCGAATATGAGGGGCGCGAGTGCTTGAGACAGTCGCGACGGCGCGCCGAGGAGTCCCAGGCGGTAGCCGTAATCCTTCGGACCGAATATCGCCAGCGGCAGCGTGCCGCGCGCGATCGTCAGGATTCCATTCCCCGCGCCGTGCAACAGCGCGAACACCCCCGCGAAGCCACCGCCGAACAGGCCGATGACACAGGCGCCCAAGGGATGTGTGATGCAGGCCAGGCGCGCCGACCAGAGCGGATGGAAGCGCTTCAGCAGGCTCGCTTCGACAATGCGCGCCGCCACCTGCGCCGGGCCGATCAGTGCGCCCGCCGCGATCGCCTGCGCCTGCGTCGCGCCGAGCGACTCCAGAATTCGCGGCAGATGAACCGCCATCGCCGACGTCACGCTCCAGGCGGCGGCGAAGGCAAAGGCGAGCAACACCATCGCGCGGTCGATGGCGATGTGCGGCTTCGGCGTGTCGGCCGCGATCCGATGCTCCCGCTTCAGCTTGGGGATCAGGAGGCCGTTGAGCGGCAAGCAGATCAGGATGTGCGCCGCCGCCCAACCGAAACAGGTCCAGCGCCAGCCGATGGTTGCGAGCCCCCACGCACTCAGCGGCCAGCCGATCGTGCTGGCGAAGCCCGCGATCAATGTAATGCCGGTGATGGAGCGGCGGGCGGCGTTGCCGTAAATGCGCCCGAGCGCTGCGAAGGCTGCATCATACAGGCCGAGGCCCATGCCGACGCCGAGCAACAGCCAGCTCACCGCCATCAGCACGGCGCCCTGCGACAGCCCGAGCAGGATCAGCCCCGACGCCAGAATGAGGTTCGACGCGCAGAGCACTTCGCGTCCGCCCATCCGGTCGATCTGGCGGCCGACGCGCGGACCGAGCAGCCCGGAGATCACCAGCGCCATCGAGAACGCGGCGAACAGCCAGTTGGTCGAGATGCCGAGGTCTCGCGCGATCGGGTCCGCGAGGATGGCGGGCAGATAATAGCTCGACGCCCAGGCAAGCGTTTGCGTAGTCCCGAGCGCAACAATCAGGACGTTGTCTGCACGGCGGCTCATCCGGCGCGCGCGCCCGGCGTCCTTGGCGGGACCACTTCACCGTCTTCCTTGACGAACTGGCCGATGTCGGCCACGGCGAGAAGATCGAGCACGGCCTCGGACGGCCGGCACAGTTTCACGCCCTTCGGCGAGACCACGATCGGCCGATTGATCAGGATGGGATGCGCGATCATGAAATCGATCAGCTCGTCGTCGCTCCATTTCGGATTGGCAAGGTCGAGCGTCGCATAAGGCGTGCCTTTCTCGCGGAGCAGCGCGCGGGGCGTGGTGCCCATGGCCTTGATCAGCGCGATCAGCGTGTCGCGCGCGGGCGGATTCTTGAGATATTCGACGATCTCGGGCTCCTCCCCGCTTTGGCGGATCATGGCCAGGGTGTTGCGCGACGTCCCGCAATCGGGATTGTGGTAGATCGTGATCGTCATCGGATTGCTTCCATCTTCGTTTCGGTCTGCCGCAGGAGCCACGTCATCAGCGCCAGCGCGACCATCGCCCCCAGAATCTCGGCGACGATAAATCCAGGCAGGTCCTGCGGGCGGATACCGGAAAACGTATCGGTGAATGATCGCGCGATGGCAACGGCTGGATTGGCGAAAGACGTGGACGCGGTGAACCAGTAGGCGGCCGTGATGTAGAGCCCGACCAGCCACGGGATAGCGGCCTCGCGAAACCGCAGGCCACCGATGATCGTTGCGACCAGGCCGAACGCGGCAACGAATTCCGCAAACCACTGCGGGAACCCGGTCCTCGCCTTGGCGGAGAGCTCCAGGAGCGGCAGGCCGAACATGGCATGCGCGACCATCGCACCCAGGATTCCCCCGAGCACCTGAGCCGCGACGTACTGCGCGGCGTGCGGCGGGCGGAGTTCGCCCTTGAGTGTGAACACCAGCGTGACCGCCGGATTGAAATGCGCGCCGGATATCGGTCCAAGGATCGTGATCAGCACCACCAGGATGGCGCCGGTCGGTAGTGTGTTGCCGAGCAGCGCCAGCGCCACGTCCTTGGTCAGGGTTTCTGCCATGATGCCGGAGCCAACGACGGTCGCGACCAGAAGCAACGTGCCGAGACCTTCGGCCACAAGGCGCCGTGGCAGATCGAAATCGCGCATCAGGCACGCGCCTTCTTTTTGCTCGTGGAAGGCTTGCACTGGGCGGCGGCGAGCGCCGGCGCGCAGATCTCCGGGTGGCCCGCGCAGCAATCCTTCATCAGGAAGGCAATGAGGTCGCGCAAACCGGTGAAATCCGCCGAGTAGATGATCGAGCGCGCCTCGCGGCGCGGCAGGATCATGCCCGCGTGTTCGAGGTCCTTCAGATGGAACGACACGTTGGATGGCGACACCTCGACCGCCTCCGCAATCGCCCCCGCGGCCATCCCCTCAGGACCGGCCTTGACCAGCAATCGCACGATCCGCAGCCGCGTTTCCTGCGACAGCGCGGCAAACGCGGTTCGGGCTTGACGCTCCTCCATCTTTCGATAATCCTACAATTCAATAATCATTGAAATGAGAATAGCAGCCATGGACACGCTTGCCAATACCCGTTCGATCGTTGGCGCCCTGCTTCCGGTGGAAGAGCTGTCATCGGCAGCTCTCCTTTCCAGCCTTGAGGCGCACAAGGAGAAACCGCTGATCTTCAGCTACGACGGCCGGGACGTCCGCCCCAGCTACCACGTGACCGAAGTCAGAACCGGTTCATTCAGGGCGCTCGATTGCGGCGCGAACCCGGAGAGCTGGAGCGAGACCTTCATTCAGCTCTGGGATATCGAGGAGGAAAACCGCGGTCACATGCCGGCCGGAAAGTTTCTTGCGATCATCCGCAAGGTCGACGAGGCCGTCGGCTTCGACGCGCAAGCCAGGCTGACATTTGAGGTGAGCGACGGTGTTCGGCCGATGCAGATCTATCGCGCGGAACGCATGGAGACCGGCGACGCTGCGATCCGCGTCTATCTCTCGGCGCGCCCGTCGAGCTGCAAACCGCGCGACCGATGGATCCAGGAACAGCAATCCTGCTGCGCACCGAAAGCCAAACAGCCGTGCTGCGGGTGATGGATATCTGAGCGCTTGCCGGACAAATCCCGGACGGAACCGGGAGTGTCACCCGGATTGGCGCTCGCGGTCGCGGGCTCATGCCGGAAATCGCCCACCGCTGATTTGCCCGACAGCGCAAGCCCCCGCGATGAAAAGAGCGCGATTGAGAAATTGGGACCGTCAACGGCACCGTTCGTCCGGACGCGCTCGTAGCGAACGTTGTATAAGCTCGACAGCGAGACTTGGAGCCTCGCTGTCGCTTCGCATCCAGAACCGCTAGCCGATCCGCGCAGCCGCACGGGAATCGTAGCCCGGGCTCTTGATGATGCCGTGCAACTGACGCCTACGGGCTCCCATGTTGCCGCCATCATACAGGGGAAAGCACATCGCGTCGTTCATAAGCTCCGCCAGGGGGTGCATGTCGGTGTAGCTATCGACACCAACGACCCGCATGGCATCATAGACGACATCGACGCAGGTTTCCGAGCAGAACACCTTCGTCATGACAGCAAGCTCGTGCTCCTTGCCCTTGGTTCGGTCGAACTGTTGGCATGCTTTCCAAGTCAGGTAACGGCAGGCTTCCATCCTCATCTTCATGTCCGCCAGCATGTATCCAACAGTTGGATATTCGATGATCGGATGCGGTCCGGAGCGTGAGTCGTTTTTCGCGAACTCGAGCGCATGGTCAAAGGCCGCTCGCATGACCCCGACGCACGCTGCACCGATCAAAGCCGCGGTCCACGCAAAATTGGTGGAGACGATTTTTATGCCGTCGCCGGGCTCGCCAACGATATTGCCGGCCGGCACTCGGACATTTTCGAATTTCATCCGCGGCGAAATTGACGCGCGATGTCCGACCGTGTCGAGCAATCCGGTGACTCTCACTCCGGGGTCGCTGCCGGGAACCATAATGACCGCCAGTGATTCCTGGGCGCCCTTGTTTGGATTCGTTCGGCAGACGACAGCATAGAGATGGCAGTTCTTTCCGTCCCACCCCGTCCCGTTGGTCGTGTAGTGCTTTTCCCCGTTGATGACCCATTCGTCACCTTCACGAGTGGCGAAGGTCCTCACGCCAAAACGTGGATCAACCGCATCAAAGTTTGCACCGCCCGTCACCTCGGTAAAGGCCAGTGCGGCAAGCCGTGTCCCGTCCGCGACGAAATCGGGAAGAAATCGTTTCTTCTGGTCTTCAGTGCCGAAGAAAATGATTGGCTTAACCCCAAGCCCGGTGCCGAGAAGCGTGCTGGGAACGTTGACGTCTACTGCCGCGAGCTCTTCCGCAGCCAGAGCAAAATCCAGAGTTGAAACGTCAGTGCCGCCATACTCCTTTGGGAAAAGTCCCTTTACAAAACCCGCCTCGACGGCCTTCTTATGGAACGGACGCGTCGCGTAGAAGCGCTCGTCCGGCTTGCCGTACTTCCGGATCGTTGGCCGCACGTCCTTCAATACGGTCATCGCAAACTCGCGTGCGCCTCGTTGCAGCGCAGCTTGATCCGGACTAAGTGCGAACTCGATGCTCATGGCAGGCCCCGTCAGGTTGATTGATGGGCGGATGTCAGCAAGAAGTGAAACTCCCGTCTTGGACGCGAGTGACAATTTAGTTGTCCTGGAGTGTCGTCTCCGCTGCCCTGCGGACGTGATCGCCTGCCAATCAGAGAATGGGCGCCGGCCGTCTAAATTTTGTACTTGATCGCGCAACCGGAGAGACTAGCCTTTGAGTTTGACTGCGACTTCGTGAGGATTGCTGCCGACGGAGTGACGCGATGCCGTTCTGGACCACGCACGATCTTCCATCTGATCAACAATTCGGCTTTTGGCGCGAGGTGCTGTGCCAGGCGTTCATAACACTCAATCCTACGCGTAAATCCCGAGGCGCCTTTTCGGGCAGCGTCGAGGCAAACCTGCTGTCCGATGTGAACGTTACGAGACTTCTAACGGAGGAGCACCGTGTCATAAGGGGCGCCAAAGAAATTCGAAAGACGCCGCTCGAATACTATTTTGTGAACATGCAGATCAAAGGCGATGTGTTGGCGAAGCAGCGAGGGCGCGAGGTCCTGATAAAGCCGCACGAATTCTATGTCGTGGACTCGACCGAGCCGTACGATCTTGACTATAGATCTGATCTTGAAATCTTTTCCTTCAGGGTCCCCAAGCGGCGACTTGATCCCCTCTTAAAGAATGCGTCGGGCTCGACGGCAATCCGTGTCTCGCGAGAGACCCCAACAGGTCGTCTCGCGGTGGATTTCCTGCAATCCGTTCTCGAGCAGCCGCAGCTTCCTCCGGAAGCTGGAGAGACACTCGCGGATATGATTGCGAAGCTGGTCGCATTATCATTGGGCGGATCATCTCAGGTCGTTGAGACGGCCGAGCCGTCCGCACGAAGGGCGCTTCTGGGTTCCATCCTCAGGTATATCGATGTGAACTCGAGCAATCCTGCGCTGTCGGTCGAAGCTGCATGCCGAAGATTCCACATCACGCCTCGCTACCTCCATCGGCTTTTTGAAACAGCGGGAACGACGTTCGGCGCGACCATCCGGGAAAAACGTCTCAAGCGCTGCGCGTTCGAACTGTCCCGCACACCCGATCGCCCGATTGCTACAGTCGCATTTGCGTGCGGCTTCAACGACATCTCCTACTTCAATCGCCTGTTCAAGAAAACGTTCGACGCATCACCCACCGAGTATCGCCGGATCCACCTCCACGAGCGGTAAGCGTGGGCTGTCGGAATTGCCGATCACTGAGTTGCCCGACGGGTCAAGCCCTCGGAGCAAAAATATTTCGCTTTATCCGAAGGGCAACTCAATGTATGAATAACCCGTCTCACCTGATCGAGGGGCGCTGCGCATCGTCAGGAGTGTTGCGGTGAGATGCGGTGGACGCCGAGGTCACGACCGACGACGCGTGACCGAGGCGGACGGTGAAATCGTGCAGGCCTGACGCCCTAGCGGCAGGTGTCTCTTCGCAGGACGTGAATGCGTCGTTGCGAAGACGGTGACAAAAAAGCCCAGTCTCGCCGGGGAGAGCACGTATAAGCCGTAACCCATCGCGCAGGGAAAGCCGGGTTGTTTCCGGTTACACCTGTGGTCCTACCCCCCGTGCTTCCTACCTTTTGCACGGGGCCCATGGGTGCGATCGGCACCCGGCTTTCCCTGCGCCCTCTGCTCAAGAGAGGGCGAAACGAAATCCAAAGCTCGGACAATTCATGCCGCGAGAATGCGGAAGTTTGACTCACAGCCAGCGCAACAAACTCACCGTCGTCCCTACGAAAGCAGGGACCCATAACCACAGATCGCCATTGTTGCGGGACGGTCGAACGGCGAGTCCCGTTCACAACACGGGCCGCAGAGTATGGGTGCCTGCTTTCGCAGGGACGACACCGAGATTGCAGCAATGATGGCGAACGACGCCCTACCCGCTCAAGCCGCCGTCGGCTCGCTCGACAGCGCGGCGAACACCGTCTCCGGCGAATGGGCGATCACCGCAAGCAGCGCGCGGGCAGGTCCGCGCGGCGCGCGCTTGCCCTGCTCCCAGTTGCGGATGGTTTCCACGGGCACGCCGAGCTTGGCGGCGAATTCGAGTTGGGTGAGCTGGGCCCGGCGGCGCAGATCGCGCACGGCCGGCTGCGCGGCGGCAGGCTGCATCGCCGCCTGATCGGGATGTGCGGGCACGAGCGGGATTTCCTGCCCGTCGCGCAATTCGACGATCCGTCCGTCCGCCTTGAGCCGCAACCGCTGCATGATGGCCCCCGTGATGGCCCCTTGGAGATAGCGGCATCATCGATGAAGCGCGTTAAGTTCGGATTAACGATAAGCGGCCCGGCGCGGCTCGCGCCCGAACCACGCGCCGCCCTGCCCGCGCGCGCGTTACTTGAGGCCGAACCACAGCGTGGCGATGCCGAGGAACGAGAAGAAGCCGACCACGTCGGTGACGGTCGTGACGAAAGTGCCGGAGGCGACCGCGGGATCGGCCCGCACCCGTTCCAGCACCATCGGGATCAGGATGCCGCCGAGCGCGCCGGCCACCAGATTGCAGATGATCGCAAGCCCGATCACGATGCCGAGGCCGGGGATCTTGAACCAGGCCACCGCGGCGACGCCGGTGATGACGGCAAAGGCGATGCCGTTGACGAGCCCGACCATGGTCTCGCGCAGCACCACGCGCATCGCGTTGTAGGAGCCGAGCTCGCGGGTGGCGAGCGCGCGCACCGCGACCGTCATGGTCTGGGTCGCGGCATTGCCGCCTTGGCTCGCCACGATCGGCGCCAGCACCGCGAGCGCCACCATCTTCTCGAGCTGGCCCTCAAACAGGCCGAGCACCGACGAGGCCAGGAACGCGGTGGCGAGATTGACCAAGAGCCAGTTGAAGCGGCCGCGGGCGATGGTCCACACCGTGTCGGACAGCTCTTCGTCGCTGGTGACGCCGCCGAGCGCCTTCAAGTCCTCGTCGGCCTCCTCCTCGATCACGTCGACGACGTCGTCGATGGTGATCATGCCTACCAGCCGGTCGATGGTGTCGACCACGGGAGCTGCGACCAGATTGTACTTGCCGAACATCCGCGCGACCTCCTCCTGGTCCTCCAGCGCGGAGACCCGGCGGCGGTCTTCGTCGATCAGGTCCTTGATCGGGACCGGGCGGCGCGCGCGCAGCAGCACGTCGAGCGGCACGGCGCCGAGCAGGTGCTTGTCGGCATCGACCACATAGATTTCGTAGAAGCGATCCGGCAGGTCCGGCGTGTCGCGCATGTAGTCGATCGCCTGCCCGACATTCCAATCCGGCGGGACCGCGATGAACTCGGTCTGCATCCGCCGGCCGGCGGAATTCTCCGGGTACAGCAGGCTGCGCTCGATGTCCTCGCGCTCGGCCGCCGGCAGCTTCTCCAGGATCTCTTCCTGATCCTCCTCGTCGAGGCTCTCCAGCAGCTCGACGGCGTCGTCGGATTCCAGCTCCCTGACGCCCTCCGCAACCGTCTCCGGCTCAAGTTCCTCGAGGATCTCCTCGCGGACCGTCTCGTCGACCTCGTTGAGCGCCGAGAAGTCGAAATCGGTGCCGGTGATCTCGACCAGGGTGACGCGGTCGTCCGGCGCCAGCGCCGCGATCAGGTCGCCGAGATCGGCCTCGTGCAGTTCCGCCACCACCTCGCACAGCAGCGGCCGGTCGGCGGCGTGGATGGCCCGGGTGATCGCCGCGACGAATTCGCCGCGGAGCTCACCCTCCTCGTTCCGCATCGGCATCCGGGCCAGCGGGTCGGCCTCGGCGGGTTCGGCAGCGTCGAAATTCTCGGCCATGCCGTGTTTCGCCGGTTTGACAGGAGGGGAAAAACTGGTTGGATGAGTGCGGAACGGATTACCCAATCGGCAGGGGCCAGTGCAATGAGAAAGATGTCGGGCGCACCGCGACCGCTCCAGAAGGCTTTCGCGGCGCTGGTCGCGCTCGCGCCTGTTGCACTGTGCGGCTCGGCGCACGCCGCCGAATGCCAGCGCAAGGACGCGCTCGGCACCTCACGTGTGCTCGAGGTCGACCCTGCGACCTATCCGCGCGTCGGGCTAAAGAGCTTTCCGCAGACCCTGCCGCTCAGGGATGGCGAGGTCGTGCTGACCTTCGACGACGGACCGACGCCGGGGGTCACCGACAAGGTGCTGACGGCGCTGGCCGCCGAATGCGTGCAGGCAACCTTCTTCATGGTCGGCCGCAACGCGGCCGATCATCCCGATATGGTCCGCAAGATCGCGCGCCTCGGCCACTCCATCGGCTATCACAGCTGGGACCATCCGCATCTCAACAAGATGCCGACGGATCAGGCCGAGGCGAACATCAACCGGGGAATCGAAGCGGTCCAGACGGCCCTGCGCGGCACCGCAAGCACGGTCCCGAGCACGCCGTTCTTCCGGTTCCCCTATTTCGAATCGACACCCGCCCTGCTGGACCACCTCGAAAAGCGCGGTATCGCGGTGTTCGGAGCCGATTTCTGGGCCAGCGATTGGAACAAGATGACCCCCGAGGAGGAACTCAAGCTGCTCACCGGGCGGCTCGAAGGCCACCGCAAGGGAATTATCCTGCTGCATGACCCGCAAATGCGGACAGCCGAGATGCTGCCCGCCTTCTTGAGGTACCTGCAGGAGCATAATTACCACGTCGTCCACATCGTCCCGCCGGCGATGAAAACCGTGTCCGACCGGACACATTGAACCCGGGACCCAAGGTGGATTACAGACCGTTAAGGCGGCATTCATCGCGCCGCACCTAAGGATTCGTTAGTGCGTTTGGAATGCGGCCGAGATTCGATGATTGCAAACGTCCTGGTGATGATCCGGAAGCGGTCGCAGACCGTGGTCCGCGCGGCGCTGCTGGGCTGCGGCTTGATGACGCCGTACGCTGCCCTCGCCGCAGACTGCGCTAACCCCAACGCACTCGGCACCTCGCGGACCCTCGTCGTCGATCCCAAAGAGCATCCCCGGATCGGCACCATGCAGTATCCGGAGACCTTGCCGCTCGCCGATCACGAAGTGGTACTGACCTTCGACGACGGACCGCTGCCGAAGTACAGCAACCAGGTGCTGGCCATTCTCGCCAGCCAGTGCGTCAAGGCGACCTTCTTCACCATCGGGTCCCAGGCCCGGTTCAATCCAGAGGGCGTGCGCAAGCTGATCGCGGCCGGACATACCGTCGGCACGCACAGCCAGAACCATCCGCTGACGATGAACAAGATGCCGCTCGAGAAGGTGCGGCAGGAGGTCGACGACGGCATCGCCTCGACGCTCGCCGCGCTCAATGGCGACAAGAGCAAGCTCGCGCCGTTCTTTCGGATTCCCGGCCTGATGCGCGCCGAGATCCCGGAGGCCTATCTGGCGTCACAGGGCATCCAGGTCTGGAGCGCCGACTTCCCCGCGGACGACTGGCGCCACATCTCGCCGCAGCGGGTCTATGACCTCGCGATCCAACGGATCGAAGCCAAGCGCAAGGGCATCCTGCTGCTGCACGACATCCAGCCGCGCACCGTTGCGGCGCTGCCGCGCATCCTCAACACGTTGAAGGAGCGCGGCTACCGGATCGTTCATGTCGTGCCCGCAACGCCCGATCGCCCGGCGACGCCGACCCAGCCGCAGCAATGGTACCTGCATCCGCCGACCGAGACGGTGGCGACCACGCGCTGGCCCAGGATTCCGAATTTCGTCTTCACCGCGACGCGGACGCTGCCTGCCCCGGTGCTTGCCGACATGGATTGGCGCGATGCCGACATCCTCGACCACGCACAGCGCGCCCGGGTCGCGATGCCCGTCCGCACGTTGTGGCCGCAGCCGCAGCTTGCGCGGTTCGCATCGGTCTCGACATTGCCGGTCCCGGCGTCCGACGTGTTCCGCGTTCCCGAAGCGCTCGACCGGACCCTGCTCGCAGCCCGAACGGCGGCCGATCGCCGCCTCGCGCGGCGCGCGACCGTTGGCGTTGGCGTATCGCGCGCGCAGGCGTTCTCCGCGCGCCAGGCCAGGCATCCGAAGCAGGCTGCGCATCAGGCGCCCAGCGCGGCGCACGGCAGAGCCCACGGCGCACCCTTGCATGTCGCGCCGCCGGCCGCGGAGAATGCTTCAGTCCACGTCGCCAATAATGTGAAGAGGCGCGCGCCGCGCGCCGAGGCGTCGGCTGGCAGGCGCGTGCCTGATTGACGGGATCTAGTGTCCTGAACCAGAAGTTCGCAACATCGCGTCGTGTTTTGGCGGGGCATTGTAGCGGCAGAAGCGCTCGATGG
>NZ_JASAUT010000045.1:0-63769 GCF_029952935.1 Bradyrhizobium sp. Mp19
GTAGCCATGTCGTTCTGTGAGCCAAGGAGTTGCCAGACATATTTGTCTTCCTAAGACCGCTTGGCCTCCGACTTCCGGCCGACAGCGATCACGCTTGGCGCCGACAAAGCCTACGACGTGGAAGACTTCGTCAACGAACTGCGCTCGATGAACGTGACGCCGCATGTGACACAGAACACCAGCGGCCGCCGCTCTACGATTGACGGGCGAACAACCCGGCACGGCGGCTATGCGGTCAGCCAGCGCATCCGCAAGCGGATCGAGGAGGCATTCGGCTGGATCAAGACGATCGCGGGGCAAGAGAAGACCCGCTTCCGTGGCCGTGATCGGGTCGCATGGGCCTTTACCTTCGCTGCCACCGCCTACAATCTGGTGCGGCTGCCCAAGCTGATCGCGGAGACCGGCTGATGGCCAAGGTGCCCGGTCTCGCCAAGGCCTTTGCAGGCCGCTGGCGCATCGTCGAGATGGACGTCTGGGATAGCGACTTCCTCGATCTTGTCGAGGAGGCGCATCTCACCTTCCAGGGCAAGTCCGATGGCGAAATCGCCTTTGGGGCTCTCAAGGGGTTCCTGGACGTGCGCTACGGCACCCGCGACGGATCGGCGTGCGCGGAGTTCTCATGGGAAGGGCACGATGAGAACGATCCGTCCTGCGGTCGCGGATGGGCTATGGTCGGCACTGCAGACAGGCTCGTCGGCCACTTCTACATCCACAACGGCGACGATTCAGCCTTCGTTTGCGAACGCGGCTGAGTTCTTCAACAGCCTGCTAGTTGTAAGCCTACGCGTCTAAAATCGCGCAACCGACAGCTTTATGGCTTGCCTATCGGTTGAGATAGTAGGCCGAAATATACTTCGTCAGCATGGCCATCGTCGCGTGTGGAACGCCGGTTGATCCCAAAGGTTCGAGCCGACTGCTGGCATTCCTGCAATTGTTCAAGACCAAATCAACGGCCCCCCTTGACCTCCATTGGCACGGCGGTTGCTACTACGCAGCAACAGCGGATCAGACTTGGATGAGTACCCCAATGGATGTCGCTCGTCTTTGATCGCTGGGAGTCATTTCGATGATAGGCAGGCTAGCTGCGACCCGCACCCTGCTCGCGACTTCCACGAATTACGACAAAGGCAGGCTTGGGATGAGGAAATCAGCGGCACGAACGCTTTACATCGCAGCCAAGCTGTGCGTTCTGGCCGCTGGGATTCTGGCATCGTCAACGGCAGGCGCCGATGATGATTTGATGAGTGCGGCGAGGCAGATTTTCAAGCCGATCCCCTCTATTGTTCCTGCGGTCAAGAACAACCCTATTACCCACGAAAAGGTTGCACTCGGCAAGATCCTGTTCTTCGATCCGAGGCTATCGGCGAGCGGGGTCATCAGCTGCAATACATGTCACAATCTTGGGACCGGCGGAGCAGATGCCGGCCCGAGGTCGCTTGGTCATCGCTGGCAGCTAGGTTCACGTCGAGCGCCAACGGTCTATAACGCGGTCTTCAATGTGGCACAGTTCTGGGACGGACGCGCGGCTGACCTCAAGGCACAAGCCGTAGGCCCTGTCCAGGCCAGTGCGGAAATGAATGCAACGCCTGCTCGCCTTCTTAATACGTTGAATTCAATGACTGATTATATTGTCATGTTCAGCAAGGCGTTCCCGAACGACGCGACGCCCATTACCTTTGACAATTTCGCCAAGGCCATCGAGGCATTCGAGGCGACCTTGATCACGCCCGCCGCTCCCTTCGATCAATACCTCGAGGGCGATGCGTATGCTCTCAGTACTCAGCAGAAAGCAGGATTAAAGCTGTTCATAGAAAAGGGATGCTCGTCATGCCACAATGGTATCAACGTCGGCGGCCAGGACTACTTCCCGTTCGGCGTGACGGAACGGCCAACCGCAAGCCTGCTGCCGAGGGACGACAAGGGCCGTTTCGCCGTCACCAAGGTCCCCAGCGACGAGTATGTTTTTCGCTCCGCGCCGTTGCGCAATGTCGCATTGCGTCCTCCCTACTTCCATTCGGGCCAAGTTTGGAGCCTCAAGCAAGCTGTTGGCGTGATGAGTGAAATACAACTCGGCGCGAAGCTCAACGATAGAGAAACAGACGACATCGTCGCGTTTCTAAATTCACTTACCGGGCAGTTGCCTAAGATCGATTATCCGATATTACCCGCGCGCACCGACACAACGCCAAAGCCCTCTATGGAACAATAGGGCAAATAGGCTGTCGGCTTACAGAGCCAGGCTCGTCAAACTTGCCAAGGGAGGAAGGTGCGGGCACCCAAGCTTCCCGCAGCGACGTCAAAGAGCACCGTGTCGAGCCGGAGCTCACAATCAAACGAATTCGGCGCTGAGTTCTTCCGGCTTGCCTGAGCGCCCCCGGCTTCTCGACTCTCATTTGGAGCGAGGACCGGGCGCGACGTCGCGGGGTTCGCAGCCGACCGCCGCGCGCAGCGTTCGCGCCCTGATTTGCGGCGAATTGATGAGGCCGTTGTAGGCATCAGCAGCTGCGTGCGCCGATCAGGATGGAGGTACGCATGACAGCATGTGCGAGAGACCTCGTAGTAGATCGCAACGAGCGTTTCTCAATTTCGAGAACGCGATCGTGGCGCCCCACGCATCGAGGCCTGGATCCTCGATGGATGGTCAGCCATCATGGCCTGATTTGCTCTTCGGCAGTTCAATCGAGCCCGTGTTCCAGTTTGGCGCTGTTTGCTCGAGAATGTTACGGACCAAGAACTCCAGGAGTTTGAGCTGGGCATAACTGCCCGGCGTTCCGTGGTCTGCGCCTGGCACATACAGCATGTCGAAGTATTTTCCCGCCTTGATAAGCCGATCGGCAAGCTGGAACGTGGCGGAAGGATCGACGTTGCGGTCCATTTCGCCGACTATGAGAAGCAATCTACCTTGCAGTTTGGCGGCATTGTCGATGGCGGAGGATTGCGAATATTCGATGCCGACGGGCCACCCCATCCACTGTTCGTTCCACCAGATCTTGTCCAGCCGGTTGTCGTAGCAGCCACTGTTCGCGACCGCGACCTTATAGAAATCGGGATGGAAAAGTAACGCGCTCACCGCGTTTTGCCCACCGGCGGAAGCGCCAAAAATGCCGACGTTGGATATATCATACCAGGAATACTTCGCACTCGCCGCCTTGTGCCATAGGATCCGGTCCGCAAAGCCAGCGTCCTTCAGATTTTTCCAGGCAACGTCGTGGAACGCGCGCGAGCGATGGTTGGTACCCATTCCATCAATCTGAACAACGATAAAGCCGAGTTGTGTGAGCGGCTCGATTGAAGCTGAGAAGGACTTGGGAACGAAGGAACCGGTGGGGCCTGCATAGATGTGCTCCACCACCGGATATCTCTTGCGCTGATCGAAATTGGTCGGCAAGTGAATAACGCCCCATATGTCCGTCTTGCCGTCGCGTCCCTTGGCGTTGAAGCTGAGCGGCGGCTGCCAGCCAGCGGCTATGAGCTCGGAGATCTCCGCGCTCTCAACCTGCATCAGTTCGGCATTATCACTGGCGCGATACAGCACCATGCGAGGCGGAACGCCGATGCGTGACCACAGGTCGACATAGTAGCGACCGCTAGGCGAGAACTCGATGTGATGATTGGCTGGCTCGGGCGTCAGCGGCGTGAGTCCTTTTCCATCAAAGCCAATGCGATAGGCATGGACGAAATAGGGATCCTCATCAGGGTTCATTCCGCTGGCGCCAAACCAAATCTCACGCTTCACTGGATCGACACAATACACCGCACGGACCACCCAATCTCCTTTGGTGATCTGGTTCTTGAGCTCGCCTGTTCGGCCGTCGAACAAATAGAGGTGCTCGTAACCATCGCGCTCCGAGGCCCAGATGATCTCCTTTCCATCATCGACGTCATAGCGAAACGTTTTTCCACTATTCAGCTGCTTCATCACCAATGGCTGGTAATCGACAAAGGTCTTGCTTGCCTCATCAATCAACGCGCGCGCTTGGCCCGTGGCGGCATCGACCGCCACCAGGCGATAGAGCTGGTGGCCACGCTGATTGTATTCGAAGGTGAAGCCCCGCCCGTCCTTCCACCACTGGATCGCCGAAAGGCCGTAAGGATTCTGGAACGCGGCATTATCGATTGTTACCGCGCGTCGGCTGCTGACTTCAAACAGCACGGGCTGGAGCAATGCCAAGGCATCACCCGGTTTTGGATACACCAAGGTGAAATGTCTGGGTTGACGCTCGTGCGCCGGCGACGATTCGAGGTAATGGACTTCCCGTTGGTGGGCTGGACGGATCCGGTAGACGGCGAGGTGCGTTGAGGCTGGAGACCATCTTAGTGTCGAGAGAGCATAATAGTCACTCTCAGCTCCGTCCCAGGTCAACTGGATGTCCTGCAAACCGTCTTGGCTACGCAGGAAGAGATTGTAGTTTCGAATGTAGGCCAGCCATGTGCCATCAGGTGATGCGCTTGTCTTGTTTGGATCGTTGTCTGCCGGCGGCGTGTCGTCATAGGGGCTCTGCTGATTGGCGCCCGAGTGCGTTGCATTGGCGGTGCAGGTATAGCTTGCAAGCTCGCAGCTCCAACGCGTATTCTCGAGGTCGAAGCTCATCCTGCCACCCTTGTCGGTCAGCTCGAAATGGTCGAAGGGAAGATCCTCGGGCTGATAGTTCTGGTGGCTCGCTCTGTTCAGCGCGGCCGCGAGTCTAGCTTGATCAAAAGCGGGCTCCTTTACGCCTTTCTCGGCATCAACCAGGATAAACTGGTGTCTGCCATGGGTCGTCCGCCGATAGACGAACGCCTCGCGCTCGCCCAGCCAAAACGGCACGTCTGGGACATTCACAATAAGCCGGCCATATCGGTCTGCGGTCGTCAGTGCACGCTCGTAATCCGACCGCGCGAGGGGCGCATTCCCGACATCCTCCGCCGCGTTCGCCTGCGCGGCTTTGCACTCCTGCTGAGCCAACAGCGCTAGCATCAAGGCAACCAATCTGTACATTATGATTCACCTCTCCTCCTAGTGCGTGGACCCCGATGCGAGGTCACTTCGCGATTGATGCGCGGCTTTTCGGTGCGGCTGGCCTTCCTGCACTTTAAGCGACATGCCCCTTCGGCTCAGCCTTGGCGGACTCGTACCTGACGAACATTCGGTTTGGCGGCTCGCCAGCAGCCGCAAGTGCCTCCAACAATCCTCACACAGCAACATGAGAAAACGCCGCGCGCCATTTACAACGAACGCTGCAGCGCCGACATTCTCGCATTACTTCAGTGCTGCTTATGCTGAGCAGAATCTATGCCAACTGATGTATATCGCTGCGGCTTCCTCCGCGCAGACTCGCTGATTGTTCCGAAACGAGGTGGGCGTTTGAGGCCGAGTACAACACGCATCTGCGCATGGTCACCTCTGGCGAATGACGTCGAGGAATGCCATTGCGTTCGGAGCTATTTGTCCCGCCTATTGGCAAACCGCTCGAATAAGTAGCCTCTGGAACTTCGGACAATGCGGGCCGTGCCGAGTTATAGATCGACGCTGGGTCAATCTGACGACAACTCACGCGATAAGCCGTGGAGACATTCGCGGCAATCCATCGCAGATCATCCTCGACACCTTGGCCGCCGACCGCCGGCGAAATGAACGCGCTGGGAGCTTATGGCATGTGGCGATATCGTAGGATATATCGCAGGCTTTCGATGCTGTTTCTGACGAACTAACGCGCGCACTTGGAACGGCCCGAAGCAAATCTGGCGCTTGTCGGCGTCAGGCGCGAGGATTTTTCTGAACGCCTCTAAGCCCGCGTCGCTGCTCGCGAGCCAGTCCGCCAGCGAGTACAGCGAGTTCAAAATGAATGTGCCGTACGACCTAACAACGCGACGCTCGCCGCTTCCTTCGCCACAAGCGCCGGTGTAGCCGCAATTCATTAGATACCCGAGCAGCTCTGCCTCGCCAGATCGCGTGCTCCGATCTCAACGGCTATCGAGGCTAGGCGGTTGGTGTGTCGCCGATCAGACGGATCACTTCACCTCCGTTGGCACTTCGTTGACCATCGCGGCAGCCCGCCGCAATTGGTGGGCTTCCAACGATCAACCCAGAGTCGGCATCAGTACAGACGACCGTAATGGGCGTCGTCGGGTCCGTCTCCAGGACTACGATTCGCAAACTCGATACGGTGACAGCGGAGCGCTAATGCGAAGTCGGGCGATAGTCATGGCTTCTTGCGTTCTCCTATGCGCCCGCTAGGACGCGAGAGCGGTCCAGGCAGCGAGCGCAAGCGATTGTTCGCAGACGAAACCACCTGCGTGCTGGTGATGAGATCAGGAGATCATTCGTGAGTTCGCGGGTGAGCGTCGTCTGAGGGTTGCAAGGGCGATCGCGCTAGGGGTGGACGAGGGCTGGATCGTGATGCTGGTGAGCTCAGGGTAAGGCGGATTTTCGAAATGTCTCCAAGATATCACTAAACTTCCTGCTAAATGGTTCAAATGCAGCCGATGAGCACCCCTTTGTCGGCGCAGATCAGACGGACGACAAATTGTAGCGACGCCTGCAACATCGTTCTCGACGCCAGAGCCGACGGCATCATCTTCAGGTATCTATCTCATGCGTCCTGCGTGGCCGATTGGCGACGCAAACGTCCGAAACCGGACGAGACGATGAGGCCATTCCACACGCTGGGTGGGACATATAAGAGTTTCACATGAGCCAAGCGGGCCGTGCGCCATTTTTTCGAACCGGCACGCAGATTGCTGGGTGAGCAGCAAGGAGCTACCGCGACGAAAGCAGTCGTGGCGATCCATCTTCAGGGCCCCAATAAGGTTTATCCGGTTGATCCTATTCGATCTGGCTTTGATGCTGCTTGCGCCTGACGTTGCGGAAGCCATGAATGAGGGCACCGGCGCACACTTCATATTGGTCACCAAAGCTCTGGCGACTTTCAAGCCGATTGCTGGCCCCGAGGCGGCATCAAGCTCTGGCGGTAGCCGACACCTCTACAGCCAAACGACGCAAGCCTTGCCAGTTCAGCCAGCGGACAATCGGCGTCCAGCCAAGCCGCCTGAGGATTCCGCGGTATTGGATTCCCGCCTTGCGTGTGTGATTGGTATGCGCGCCCGGCAGCGTTCGATTGCCACGATCCTCAATGGCACGGAGACGCACAAGATGCCGGCTGTCGTAACACCGTCGATCTGCAATGCTGCCCCCGCGCCTTTTGGCTTCCTCGGGGTGGAGACGCCGCGCTGGAGCCAAGCAGAATGGATTGTCGGCGGCATGGTGATCATCGCCTTTGCGGCCATTCTCCTCATGATTTGATGGAAAGATACAGCATAGGCGCGGGCAGGTGAGAGAAGCAAGGCCGGGTTATATCGAAGTCGCCTTCAACGGTGCTCCCGCAAGCATCCCGCTGGATGCGCAATTCATCGTACCGGCCAAAGGTGTCACGGCGATTTTCGGTCCTCCGGGGTGCGGCAAGACCACACTCGCGCGTTGCATCGCCGGCATCCAGCCTCTACCGAGTGGATTCTGCGGCGTTGATGGTGAAATTTGGCAGAACGAGACGACGTTTCGACCGCCTCATCTGCGCCCTGTCGCATATGTATTTCAGCGACCCATTCTTTTTTCTCATTTGTCTGTCAAGCGCACCCTTCTGTACAATGCATCGAAATCGAGGGCGACACTGATCGACTTTGATGGTGTGGTTAAGTTGCTCGACTTGGCGTCACTGCTTGACTGTTCTCCGTCACATCTTTCTGGCGCCGAGCGACAGCGACTTGCCCTAGGCAGCGCGCTACTAGCCCAACCGCGGCTACTTTTGCTGGACGACCCGCTCATTGTGCTCGACCGTGCCGCCAAGCGGGAGATTCTGCCATTTATCGAGCGCATGCGTGAAGAGCTCAGGTTGCCGATGATCTATATCTGCCATGACATGGCTGACATCGAGCGCTTCGCCGATCATCTCGTCATGATGAAAGATGGCATGGTGACTGCGGCCGGACCGCTTCAAGTCGTTCAGAGTGGCCCAGTGCTTGCCGCGCGTGGCGAAGCGGCGGTTTGCGTTGATACTGTGGTCGGCGGCTACGACGGGCGCTATGGACTCATCATCGTCCGCCTCAGAGGCGCGCGTCTGCTAATACCTGGGCCGCCGCTCAGACCTGGTGCGCAGCTACGGCTGCGCATCGCAGCTGCCGATGTCAGCATCGTGCGCGAGGTTCCACGCGCGAGCTCGTTCCTGAATGTCTTTCCGGCACGCATCAAAGCCTCCCTTCCGTTCGACGAATCGGAGATCACGTTGGTTCTAGCGCTCGAAACTGGCCGTTCGGGCGTGCCGCTTTTGGCCCGCATCACACGCCGCTCCTTTGATGCGCTAGGGCTCAGCAACGGAATGGACGTATTCGCCGAGGTCGCGCGAGCCCTGCCGGTCTCAACTCCCGAGCGGTTGCTCATAACGCCTGCGACACCACTTGGAGATGCTCTACAGCAGAGCGCCGACACCCGAAATGAACAGAAATCGGATCACGGCCATGATCGACAACTTTGACAACATCGATCCGACAGCTTTGGCGGCGATTGTCTACCAGCCAGAGGACGACGCCGATAGGCTGCTTGCCAATTTCGTCCAGGATCTCGCGCAGCATAACGTACGCGTCGGCGGCATCGTCCAGCGACACTTTAGAAATGCAAACGGTACGCACGTTATGTTCGCCGTCGACGTTGCGACAGGGCGAGAGATCTCGATTTCCCAGCTACTCGGCAGCGGGGCAGCGTCCTGTACGCTCGATACAAACGGACTAGCTGAGGCCGCAGTTGTCGTTTCCCAAGCGCTTCGCGACAAAGTCGATCTCCTCGTGATCAGCAAATTCGCCAAACAAGAAGCGGTTGGCCGCGGCCTGCGAGCTGAATTTGTTGACGCGATCACTCGGGGTGTGCCGCTCCTGACAGCTGTTCCAAGAAATTCCCTTGTCGATTGGAGCGCTTTTACGGGTGATGTTGGCATGCTGCTCCCTTGCGATCGTCAAGCCGTAGAGGAATGGTGGCGCGACGTCGCCACGCGCCCGGCGCGACGCCGCGCTTTCAATCCCAGCTGGAGCTATTTGGGGACTATGATACCGGACAGCTTGATGACGGTTGCGAGAATAATGCCAAGATCGGCTCCGGAATCGCCGGTTGCGCTCCTTCACGGCTTACAAAAACAACCCTAGCTTCGCAGCCGTTTCACACCGTGAGATATCCGGATGCTGTGCCGCCAGCGCCGAGGATCCATTCCCGGTCGGCAAGTAGCGTTTCGACCAGCGGTTCAATCGCTGGTCGAGGAATCTGGCTGCGACTTTTTAACTGCGGTACCCCACTCGTGATATACGCACGCGCTCACCGACGGTTCCAAGCGATCGAGCATCGCGTTTCCACGCGGCGCAATGGAGGCGGATGTGAGAGCCATCGGACCTCACGATCAGATGCCTGCGCCCGGGCCGCTGGTTAGCTTCGTTGCGACAATCCGATCTTGAGAACGGATGGCATATAGCTTGCTTCACCAGTGATGGCACAAACGCAAAGCAAACTTGTGAGGTCAGCATGCTCGGAATTGGAAGTCAGTTGCCGCCGTTCGAAATCACTGGCGTGAAGCCCGGCTTTCAGGCGCATGAAGAAGAAGGACACAGCGCGTTCGAGACGCTGACCGAAACGAGCTTCCCCGAAAAATGGAAGATCATCTTTTTCTATCCCAAAGATTTCACGTTCGTCTGTCCGACCGAGATCGCCGAGTTCGGCCGGCTATCCAAGGAATTCGCCGATCGCGATGCTGTCGTAATGGGTGGTTCGACTGACAATGAGTTCTGCAAGCTTGCCTGGCGGCGCTCGCATGCAGACCTGCACAATTTACCGATTTGGCAGTTTGCCGACACAAAAGGGACCTTAGTCGATGGCCTTGGCGTGCGTTCGCCCGAGGGCGTCGCCTATCGCTACACCTTTATCGTCGATCCCGAGAACACAATCCAACACATCTATGCGACCAATCTCAATGTCGGGCGTAGCCCCAAGGACACGCTCCGCGTTCTGGACGCGCTACAAACCGACGAACTTTGTCCCTGTAACCGCGAAGTCGGCGGCGAAACACTGAAGGTTGCGTGAGGCGGCATGTCGTCGATTGAGCAGTTGAATGAGACGATTCCCAATTTCGCCAAGGACGTCAGGCTTAACCTTGCGTCATTGCTGGCCGATGATACGCTGTCGCCGCAGCGACAATACGGCCTGCTGCTGGCGAGCGCCATTGCCACTCGCAATGCAGCCCTGATTACCGCGATTGAAGCGGCAGCCACCGCCGTGATGACGCCTGCGGCGATCGCCGCAGCGAAATCTGCAGCCTCTGTGATGGCGATGAACAACGTCTACTACCGATTCGTTCATCTCGTATCCAATCCGGAATACAAGACCATGCCGCCACGGCTGCGCATGAACGTGATCGGCAATCCCGGCGTGGATAAGTCCGATTTCGAGCTGTGGTCGCTAGCAGTCTCGGCCATAAACGGCTGCGGTGCCTGTGTCGACGCTCACGAGAAGACGCTGCGGGCTGAGGGCGTCAGTTCCGGAGTGATCCAGACTGCCGTGCGCTTTGCTGCGATTGTGCAATCAGTGGCGGTTGCGATCGAGGCCGCCGGCCCGGCTCCTTCCACGGCGATGGGCTGAATATCCTTTGCGCCGTCGAATCGACTCCGTTTGTGGCACCACTCAATGGTGCCACAACCAGTCCTTCGCCGGTCCAGAGCGGGTGTAATATCCTCAAGCTGTGCCTCGCCGGGCGTCCCCCACGGCTGCGCGCCTCGTTCGAATCCACCTGCAGTGCAGATGAGCCAGAATGCCCGCAAAGGCGGTGAAATCCCCCGTCTCATGGCGATCACATCGCGGCCCTTTGTTGCACTTCACCCAAACTTGAACAGCACGCCGTAACCGCCGCGCGGATAACTCCACTTGATGTCACCGGTGGGTTCGGCGATCACACGGCAGGTGCCGCACTCAATGCAGCCGTCGACGGTTATCTCAACTTGGCCGTTGTCGTTGAGTTCGTAGCATCGCGCGGGACAGGCGCTCAAAAGCGCAAGTAGCTGTGGCGACGGCGTCGTGTGCGCGCGCACCGTGACGTGAGGGCGACCGACGTCGACAAGATAGCGGTTGTAGTACAGCTTGTCTTCGACGCGTACTGTAGGCTCGACATTCATGCTTTGATCTTCCATTGCTGGACTTCACACTGTTGCCGGTCAGCGCCAGGCCCGGGTAAAACGACACGCATCGCCGAACAGACCTGTCCATGACCGCGCCTTGACGAAGGATTTCAAGGTCGCCTTCTCCTTCTCAACCTTCGGCGTGCCATCGACACGTACAAAGTTCTGCAGCGCCTTGGAAATAAGCTGCGGATAGGTAAGGAAGAAGTTTTGCGAATGGGTGTGCATCAGCATCGGCATATCCTTGTACTTCTTTAGATCTTTGATGACAAAGGACTCGTCGAGCATCTTCTTGTAGAGCGACAGATTTGTCGCGGTCATCGGCTCGCGGCGCGATTTTACCTGGGCGATCGCTTCGGCCGCGATGCGGCCTGAAGTCATCGCAAGATTGGAACCTTCGCGATGAATGGCATTGTTGAGCTGCGCCGCGTCCCCGACCACCACCCAGCCCTCGCCGTAGAGCTGCGGGATTGCCTTGTAGCCGCCTTCAGGAATGAGATGCGCCGCGTATTCCTTGACTTCGGAACCTGCGATGAGCGGCGCCACGGACGGATGCTGCTTGAAATGATCGAGCATGCCGTAGGGCGTCTGGGCGGTGCGCTGGAAATCAGCGACGAGACAGCCGATGCCGAGCGAAATGCACTCCTTGTTGGCATAGATGAAACCCATTCCGGTCATGCCGCGAGAAATGGTACCGGCCGCCTCGATCACAACGCCTTCGTCGCCCTTGAGATTGAAACGGGCCTCGATAGTCTCGCGAGGCAAAAAGTGCATTTCCTTCACCGCGAGTGCCACATTATCGGGTTTCGGCCGCGACCGCAGGCCCGCGCGCGTCCCGAGCAGGCCATTGACACCCTCGGCCAGCACGACGACGTCGGCGTGTATTTCGCCGTCGCGGCGATCAGTACGAACCCCGACGATCCTCTCGCGGTCGTCCCGTACGAGCTCGGTGACTGTCGTCTCGCACAGCACGGTCGCGCCGGCCTCCCGCACCTTCGAGGAGAACCATTTGTCAAACTGCGCGCGTATGATCGTGTATCTGTTCGGCCGCTCCTCGTTGAAGTCATCCGAGCGGTAGTGCATGCCAACATGCGAGCGATCGTCCATCATCCAGAACCGCTGTTCGACCAGATGGCGCTCGAGCGGCGCCTCCTGGCGAAACTCGGGAATCAGCTTTTCCATCATGTCGGCATAGAGAATTGCGCCCTGCACATTCTTCGATCCCGGATATTCGCCTCGCTCGAGCTGCAGCACCTTCATGCCGCGCTTGGCCATGGTCAACGCCGCTGCGTTTCCAGCCATACCGGCTCCGACCACGATCGCATCAAACCTCTCTTCGATCATCACGGCATCTCCTCTAGACCGCGAGCCGGGCGCGCGAATCCGGCAAAAGCCTGGCGCGAAATGCGGCCGTCAGCGACGGGAGCAACTGCATGGCGTCGCTGATGATCGCGACATGGGCGAAGTCGAAGATCGGCGCGTTTTTGTCGGTATTGATGGCGACGATCAGGTCCGCCCCCTCCACGCCGACCCTGTGCTGGATCGCGCCGGAAATGCCGGCCGCAATATAGAGCTTTGGCCGAATGGTCTTGCCGGTCTGGCCGATCTGCCGGTCAGACGTCACCCATCCCTTCTGCACCAGAGGACGCGAGCAGCCATACTCGGCGCCAAGCAGAGTTGCTAGCTCGCGCACCAGCCGAAAATTCTCGAGCGATCCCAGTCCTAGGCCGCCGGCGACGACAACATCGGCATAGGTTAGATTTGACGTTTCGGAATCCCGGTCGGGAATGAACGTCAGCACCTTCGTGACGATATCGTCTTCAACAAGGCCAAGCGGATGGATGATGATACGAGCGGCATCGCGTACGACGCGCTCCGGCATCGGCATGACGCGCGGGCGGACGGTTGCCATCTGTGGACGATAGTTCAAGGTATAAATCGTGCACAGCAGCGAGCCGCCAAAGGTCGGACGCGTCGCCGCAAGCGAACCGTCGGCGTCGACGTCGAGCGCAGTACAGTCGGCTGTGAGTCCCGTCGACAAGGTGGTCGCCACCGAACCTGCAAGATCGCGACCGAGTGTCGTCGCGCCTAACAACAGGATCTCAGGCTTGTAGGTGTTGACGAGTTCGGTTAGCGCTTTAGTGTATGATTCGTTGCGGTAATCCGACAATACATTGTCGCTCACGAGATAGGCCAGATCGGCGCCATAGCAAAATGACTCCAGCGCGGCGTTGCGCGTCGGCTGCCCCTCCGGACCGATAACGACCGCGGCGAGATTCACCTTCAGCCTGTCGGCAAGCCTGCGCCCCGCTCCCATGAGCTCCCAGGAAACCGGATGCACCTGGCCACGCTCCTGCTCGACAAAAACCCAGACATGCTTGTAGGCCTTGAAGTGCTCCGGAAGTTCCTTTTTGGCCGCCGCGCGGCCGGCCGCCGGCGCGGCCGTTTTGGTGACATTGCTCATGCTTTAAATTCCCCTCAAAATGCGCGCGCCCGCGCCACAGGATTGGTTTCTACTTCGGCTGGCTGGAGATCACTTTTGATCAGCAGATGGCTTGCTGCTCGTTGTTTCCGCTTGCTCGGCGCGGCCCGACCGCGCAACGAGAGGCGTCGCACGGGGTGAACGTACCTGGCTGGCCAAGTTCCGAGATGGCCCCAAGACAGGTTCATTGCGCGCTCTATTCGACAAGCGCCAGCAAGGCGGCCTGGCCACTGCGGTCACTCTAATTGACTCTCTCCATGGCTGATTACGCCGGTCCGCTTGCTGCGCAATAGCTGCACCTTGCTTTCGGCCTAGCGCTCCGCATCGGCCGTGACGACTCGGTCGATGCCACCGCACTTTCATGCGATGAGTGCTCGGCCGCCAGCGCCGCCGACTCGCAGGGGAGGTTTGGCTCTTTTCCTGGCGCATGTTGCTATCGGCTCTGAGGTAGCTGTGGATCTGCGCGCAAGTGGGCACCCGCCTGATTTGGACGATGATATGCATACGTTTCCGAGGTGTGGCGCTGACGGGCGAGTTACCCATTGCCTCCCATCGCGGGCTCGATGGCAGTTTCAATTGCGTCAAAAGCCATTTGGGGTGCCACTGCGCGAGCGTGAACCACGAGATGATGCCGCACAACTCGGCCGGCAGTAGACGTAGCGTGAAAGGTCTTCCTTCAAATCTCATCTCGAACGGCTACCATTTGTCTGCATCGATGACCGGATCGACCCGACAACAGCAAGTGTCGTACCAGTTGCAAAACTCGGGGAAGATTAGGCGAACGCAATGACTTAGGGGACACTTGGAAGGGCTGCTAATCCCCAGGACACGACCACTCCGAACATGGGTCGGGAATACGACAGCGCCGCGCGAGCCATGGCTGCGGAGAGTCGATCCGGAAGAAGACGAAGGTTGCACGAGGGATCATCACCACGCCACACTTGGTGACAAACCTTGAAAGCGCGAGATCACTTCAGCTCGCTCAATGGGACAAAGGCCATCGGCTTGTCATGGTCTGCAACAGCATCCTTCAAAACCTTGAACACCCGCTGGTCGATTGGCGACGATGCCACGAAGTCGGCATAGGCCTGTTCCAGCATCGCTTTGCAACGAGCTCTGATGTCCGGTTCTGCGGCACCAGCGAATTGCTCCTTGGCAAGATATTGTCCCATGCGCTTTAGGATGTGAAGGCGCGCGACATTGACGATTCCGGGGTCGTATTCGACGCCTAGCAGTGAAAAAAACTCTTCCGCGGACGAGGCTTTGTTGAGCCGATCCAGGATACCGGCTGATGGGTGCGAGTTACTCATCGAAAACTCCCTTTGAATTGGCACGTGGACGATCGGCGACAGCGCGGCACCGCCTGGTGATCCTGCTGCAGCCAACCTCGCGCGACCATGCTGAGGCAGGCCGTCGTGGCCGTCGATTAACGATGCCCGATACCGTCCTCGCGGCGCTTGGTTTTCGAATAGCCTGTCCAGATCTTGCTGGGTACGCCTCTTCAGGCCGGGTGGGGCGACAAGTATCCGCACACATCGCGCCAGATCGCTGCTACTGTTTCGCGCTCGACCGGCACCTTGTGCTTTATGGCATGCTTGCGGACTTGCGTCAGGATCTGTCTGGCTTGGTCGGCGCTGGCGACGAGCTGTAATTCATTGAGCAACGCGGTGATCGCCGACAGCCCGGAATGCTTACCGATCACAAAACTGTTGCGGCGCCCAAGCAGAACCGGATCAAGCGACTGGTAGGTACGTTGATCTTTTAAAAGGCCATCCACGTGAATGCCCGATTCATGCGTAAAAATATGCTCTCCGACGATGGCTTTGTTCAGAGGAATCGCACGTGCGGCTGCCGCTGCAACCACTGCGGCGACCTTCTCGAGTTCCGGAAGTATGATGCCGGTCTCGCGCCTGTAGAGCTGCTTGAGCGCGACCGCGACTTCCTCGAGCGGTGCATTTCCAGCCCGTTCGCCGAGGCCGATAACGGTTACCGAGGCGTGGCTCGCGCCGGCCTTGATGGCGGAGAGCGTGTTGGCGGTTGCGAGGCCGAGATCGTCGTGACCATGAAACTCAAGTTCGAGATCGGTGGTCGCCCGCAAATTTCCGACCAGAGCGGAGGTTGTGTCCGGGTCGAGCACACTGAGCGTATCGGCAATACGAAAGCGACGCGCTCCCGCCGATTTTGCCGCGGCTATCAGTCTGATGAGAAAGTCGATGTCGGCGCGGGAGGAGTCCTCGCCGCCGACGGCAACCTCAAGTCCCCGCTCACGTGCATAACCTACGACTCGCTTCACTTGTTCCAGCGCCAGGTCGCGACGACCGCCAAGCTTGGCCGCGATCTGGATATCGGAACTCGGGATCGACACATTGACCATGGACACCTTCGCTTCGATCGCCGCGTCGATGTCGGCTTCGCGCATCCGGCACCAGCCTATGGTGGTCAGCGGAAGCTCTGCTTCGACGATTGCGTGGATGGCGGTGATCTCCTCGTTGCCCATCGCGGGCGTTCCCGCCTCGATCTCCGTCACGCCGGCCCGCGCCAGCGCCTGCGCGATCGCCAGCTTTTCCTCTGTGGTGAACGCAACGCCAGGCGCCTGCTCGCCGTCGCGTAATGTCGTGTCGTTGAGCACGGTCGGCTTGGCGCTCGCCTGCTCGGGCCAAGCCGGCTTGGCGGTCTTGGTAGCGGCCATCACGAAAGGGCTCCTCATTGCTTTTGACCCACAGGCGCTTCAGCAACCCCCATGCCAGCCCGCCACGCTTTTTAACCCGTTGAAAACAATATGCTTACTTCAGCGGCTAGCTTGCCTTCGCTAATTGATTGTCGCAAACGCGACAGGCTTATGAAGCGGACGGCTCATCCTGCCTCTCGCAACACCGAGCTCGAATGTTAACGCGATTGCGACACGCCGGTAGGCACGAATGTCGCGGAGTATTTGTGGCCCGCCCGCCTTAGACCCATGGTCGCGCGCGCATCGAAACGGCGTTAGCCGCGCCCTCCAGCTCCTGCTGAACTGGCCAAAGCGCGCGCGGGTTCTAGCTGACTTGGGCGATCGAGCCTTGCAACAGCTTAAATGGGCCAGTCGACGCCGATGACCGGGCGAGCCGCCTGCAACAGAACGTCGCGCCGACGTTCTGCCATCCGGCTCTCGCCGCTTTCTTCGCCGAAGCAGAGATTGAAATCGCTACATTGCGTGCAAACGGGCGTTGTACACATGACGAGGCCTTCATCCTCGCACAGCGAGCGGTAGAAGAAGCGCTTCCAGCGCATATTGTTGTTATTGCGCGCGGCGAGCGGCGCGAAGTGGCGGCTTAGCAGCCGAGAGAGTTCGCCACGACTGCGTAATCCGAGATCTTCCCACAAGTGGTTTGGCTCTATGGCGCGGCGTGCAATCATCGCGGCTAGCCACCCCCCGATACGTCCTTCCGTTGAGCGTTGCTTGAGCAAGAGATCGCGCACCATTGCGATTTCGTCGTTCTCATCGCAGTTGAAAGCCAGGAGCTGCTCCGAAACCTTGACCCCGACCGATGGAAAATGGTGGTCCAGCAGGGCCGCCAGCTCGTGGCCGGACAGGCCGGCCTTCTCGGGAAGCGGGCCACCATCCATCGAGGCGGCCGCCAGAATTGACGCCAGGACATGGCAATCGAAATTGCTGTCGGTCGCAATGTCGGCCTCTTCGGGAGGCACACCAGTGAGCGCTCGATAGGTCGCAATTCCTCTTTGCACCTCGCTGCCCGCGTCGGCGCAAACAGCTGCAAACGGATGGAAGTTCGCTTTGGGCATGAATCTTTTACAGCGTCACGTTTGCCCCGTCCCATTCTAGCTGGCCGGGTGATCGTCAGAATGCCGGTCTCCCCGGATGGGGGGTGAGGGAGACCGGCATCCGTCGCGCGCCTTCACAAGGCCGCGACCCGCGACCTTACGAGGCCGCGAGCTCGGCGGCGGTCTTGCCGACGATGGATTCGTCGACGGGCTTCATTATGCCATGCTCCATCAGCATGTCCTCGAGCTCGTCCATGGAGATCGGGGTCGGAATGATGCCCTTGCCGCCATTGTTGTGAACCTTGGTCGCAAGATTGCGATAGTGATCGGCCTGCTTCGACTCGGGCGCATACTCCAGCACCGTCATGCGGCGCAACTCGGCATGTTGCACCACATTGTCGCGCGGCACAAAGTAGATCAGCTGGGTGCCCAACTTCTTGGCCAGCGCCTCCGCCAGTTCCAGCTCTTTGTCGGTCTGCCGCTCGTTGCAGATCAGGCCGCCCAGCCGCACGCCGCCAGAGTTGGCGTATTTCAGGATGCCTTTGGAGATATTGTTTGCGGCATACATTGCCATCATTTCTCCGGACATGACGATATAGATCTCCTGCGCCTTGTTTTCCCGGATCGGCATCGCAAAGCCACCACAAACCACGTCACCGAGCACGTCGTAGGACACATAGTCAATGTCCTCATAAGCGCCGTTTTCCTCCAGGAAATTGATCGAGGTGATGACGCCGCGGCCGGCGCAGCCGACACCCGGCTCAGGACCGCCGGACTCCACGCAGCGGATGTCCTTGTAGCCGACCTTCATCACGTCCTCGAGTTCGAGGTCCTCCACGCTGCCGGCGCTCGCTGCAAGGCTCAAAATCGTGTCCTGCGCCTTGGCATGCAGGATCAGGCGGGTCGAGTCCGCCTTAGGATCGCATCCCACGATCAGGATTTTCTGACCCATCTCGGCCAGTGCCGCCAACGTATTCTGGGAAGTGGTCGACTTGCCGATGCCGCCTTTTCCGTAGAACGCGATTTGTCTCAGTGAAGACATGTTGTTCTCCATCAACCGATTTGCCAAAAGTTGCGCGCTTCCTACACGCGAGCTTGTTTCTCTCTCAGAAACGGGGCACACGGGTTCAAGGGAAGGAGCGCATCGCTTGCCTTACGCGTCGGCGTGCACTCAGCCCTCACTCAGTGTTGCTGCCGCTTAATAGCAACCGTCGTGCCAACACTGTCCGCGCTCATTAAGCTTCTGATTGCATTCTAAAAAGCCAACGAGCCGTTGAACAACCCCGGAGTGTTTTGCACCGGACAGGATCCGCTCGGCTGTCAGAAAACGAACACCGGCCAACCAATCAGGCTGGAAAACGGCAGCTTGGCATGACCAGATCCAATGCTCTCAAATGGAACGGGACTTGCTCCTCTTCTTGCAAGCCAGTGGTCGGCAATTTGGGCAGAGCGAGATGCAGTCGAGGTTGGCATCTCTAAGGCATGTGACCGGCGATGGGGTTCGTGGTCGATGATGCGAGGTAAATTGTGCGGCTCACCGACCAATTGATCCAACTGATCAGAACGACGCGCCTGAGCCTGAAGGCACTTACAAGGGTGCCTCGGATCGAAACTAGCTGCGGTTCTGCTCCGCGCTTCGTTTGCGAGACATGAAAGGCCAATTCTCGTTGATGAGTTAATCGTCCAACGAAGACATTAAGAAGGGGCGCAAGCACGGTACGGTGCTCAAGCCGCTTATGTGTGATCATTCGCACGAGCGTCAAATGCGCTCTCCGACATAGCGGAACCCGTCGCCGATCGTTCAGCTCAGCGAACCCACATAGGCAGACCATGGCGACAATCGTCTTTTATCAAAAACCCGGCTGCGTCACCAATGCACGTCAGATGCTGGCGCTGAAGGCCGCTGGCCATGACGTGATAGCCAAGGATATATTGAAGGAGCCGTGGGCTGCGGAGGAATTGCGACACTTCTTCGGCAGGACGCCGATTGCATCCTGGTTCAACCGAGCCGCGCCTCGTATCAGGTCAGGCGAAGTTAATCCTGACGCAATCGACGCAGCGAGCGCACTGACGTTAATGCTGGCAGATCCGCTCCTGATCAGACGTCCGCTGATCGACGTCGATGGTACAAGATGCGCCGGATTCGATCATGAAGCCGTGCTGTCGTTGCTTGGCCGGGACGCGCAAGGTGACCTTGAGGGATGCTCCCACGAACAACAGGGCACGCACTGCCCGCAGATGTGAGGATACGATCGATCATACGACTGCGCCGCCAACCAATGCGAACAACGATCCTGCCTTATCGCTTGGTCAGGATGGCCGACGGCATGTTCGGCGAGACGGCCGACGTGCGTGGCTCTTCGTAACCAGCGGCGCTCAGATTGCTCGGTTTGAATAAGACATGTCGTCGCCTGCGGTGTGGGAAACCACCGCAGTTCTATCGCGCACAAGATTCCTGCAGCCCGGATTTGATCAGAGCTTTGAGCCGAGACACGGTTATTGAATAGATTCGGCTCAGACGGAATGTTAAACTGAATAAACGATACGGACAGAACCACGGAGCTTCGTGGTCGTGATCCTTATGCAACGTGGCTGCATAATTGCGCTACGTGCGCCGCCATTTTGATCAGCATCAAATCAATCGCCGTCTCCCATGTGTGACAGAGGTCTCGCGCGACTCTTCGCGCGAACTTTGGAATGGAGAATTCGATGAGGATCAAAGCAATTCTGACGACGACATCGCTGCTCGCGCTCGCGAGCTCGTTGGCCAGCATGTCGGTTCAGGCCGCCGATCTGGCGCAGGCCCCTATCTACTACAAAGCCCCCCCAATCGAACCCTTCAATCCGTGGATGATCCGCCTGCGCGTTCTCGGCGTTTTACCGGATACCGCAGGCAGCTCCGTCAATGTCGCCGGGGCGTCGCCGCTATCCTCGCCAGCCTCCGGGCTATCGATCAGCGACCAAGCGGTACCGGAGCTCGATATCACCTATTTCTTCACAAGAAACGTTGCCGCCGAACTCATTCTCGGTGTGAGCCGCCATCACATCAGCGGCACAGGTAAGCTAAATGGACTAGATATCGGCAAGGCTTGGCTGTTGCCGCCAACGCTGACTCTGCAATATCACTTCACCGATTTCGGCCCGCTCAAGCCTTACATCGGCGCGGGCATCAACTACACCGTATTCTTCAACCAATCGGCTGCCAATACGTCGCTCGCCGGCCTTGCCGTGACGGATTTGCACATCGCCAACCAGTTCGGCGCCGCGGTCCAATTCGGCTTCGATTATATGCTTGACCGCCATTGGGGCCTCAACTTCGACGTGAAGAAGTTGTGGTTGCGGCCGGATTATTCGGCGACCGTGAACAATGCGATTGCCGTCACTGGTCGCGCCAATATCGACCCATGGCTCGTCAGCGGTGGCATCACCTACAAGTTCTGAGGCTGGAAACACGCTTCAGTGAACTTCCCGGACGCGCCGGGTCGCCGGACGCGTCTCTCCGTTATAATACAGTACAAACGCCAGCGAGATGATGCGTAAAGACGCGTCGTCTCGCCGGTGACCAGGAGCCACTCCCAGCATTGCTCGCGCTGTGCGTCACGGATGTGTCGGTAAGTGGTGGAAAACAATCAAATCGAGCCACTAGTGATAGGCTCCTGCTCGTGCTTCCCGGCATTAGCAGAAGCGGCCGCCTGCCTATCGGCGCCGAGAATTCAAGGCGGTCGCCCCCTGCGAGAGAACGACCGCACTTGCAAGGACATGAGCTCAGGGCTCTTCGGCCCCGATCATGAGTAGAATCCGATCAAGGCTTAGCTTGTAGCGCATGTTCTTGAAACCAAAGCCATAGCGACAAGTAAGCAGTCCCGTGTTGGGCACGTACTGGAAGCGTTAGGGCACCCGATCATTGTCGAACGTTCCAAGATGCTAGCTACTGGGCGGATAGGCCTGCGATGTTCGATACAAAGGGCGAGCGGCGCTCAAGCGACGCCTTTAGCTTCGCCTCAGCACCATCACGAGGCGATCGACACGTTTGCCCTGCTTGAGATGAGAGTCTACGATTTCATCAACGTCCTCAGGCGTGGTGGCGCGATACCAGATTCCGTCTGGATAGACGACCATCAAAGGACCGGAGTTACAAAAGCCAAGGCAGCCCGTCACCGTGAAACCGACATCAGTGAGGTCTTGCGCTTCGATCGCCTTGCCCATCCGATCCCAGAGGGCCTGCGCCCCAGAAGCGCCGCAACTGCCGTGCGGATGATTCGGCGGACGCTGCGTGTTGCAGGCAAAGACGTGATGCCTATAAAGTTGAGGAAGCTCGAATTCGGTTTCTGCGTTCATGCGCCTATCCTGAAATCAACGGCCTCCATCATCTGAAAAGAGACAAGATCCGAGCGCATCCGCCCGAACAACCTGCTCCTCAGTCGAACGCCGCATCGACCAATTGATCCTACTAATTCCCACTCCAGCTTGCGAAAGCGGGCGACATGCCGATGATGATCGCTGACGATCAGCGATACTCGACATCTAGAATATCCTCCTTGATCAGCTTCAACCTCGCGGTGTCTCCCTCCGCATTACTTACGCAACCATCCAACTTTTCCAAGCAAGTTCCGCACCAGATGCGTAGCGATCATTTCTTCAGCGATCTCATTCGATGCTCCGGCGCGATTGACGATTATCCGGCGCGACTGACAATTATGCCGAGGTTGCAACATTGTCGCCCTCCCTTGTTCCATGCGTGACATATGGCACATCGCGTTTGATACGCTCCCGCTTCAGCATTTCGCGTTGCGCACCGTTCGCACGCACAATAGCCGGACCACGCCAACGCGCCCGTTCGTGCATTCGACCTTGGCGGCCGCCACCGGCTGACTATGGTGCGGCACTCGCTAAGGGCATCGCATGAGCGAAAGCTTGGCATTGCAATTGCTACGCCCGCTTCGGCGGTCGTCCAAGAATTGTGACACAGGATCGTCATTCCTCCAGACCAAACGGTCCTGTCAGTCTGGGTCCCCCCATTTCAACCAGCCCAGACGGTGCCCTCGGCGTAACCGCCGAGGGCATTTCCTTCTCAAAGACATCGTATCCAGCGGCGGCAATGGCCTGCTGGCTCGATTTGGTGCGCTAGCGCCAAAGCACCTCCTAGGTGCCGCGAAGGTCGCGGTCGCACGAGGTTCGGCTGTTCGCCTCTCAACGCCAAAGCATTGACGCGCGTCCGCGCCCAGCACTCGCTGGTACGATGGCATTATTCGGCGACAACGCCCCGGAGACGTGTTGAGCAACAGCCAAGTGACGCCTGCTAATCGGGATGGATCGTTATATCCATGGTTTCGTCGCTGTCCTCGAACGGCTCGGAAAACCGATCATCCTCAAGTAGCTTGATGCCACACAGGCAGACGTCACCTTCGATGACGGCGAGTGCGATCGGCTCAAGTGTTTGTCCAGTGCAGGGACCATCGATGCACAGCCCGGTGTCGATCTCAAATTTCGCACCGTGCCGTGCGCATCTGAGAAAGGAGCGATCGGAGGAGAAGAACTCGCCGGAGCCGATGTTGAGCCATAAGCTGTCATGCGGACAACGATTGACGTAGCCTAGATAGTCATCGTCAAAAGTGCGAACCACAACAATTGGAAACGGCCGGCTCTCGCCGCTGTCGTCTACCTGCGACAAGCTAAAGGCCTTGGCGCCACACCGCTCGATGGCATCGACCGGACAGACGGCGAACACCTCGATCTGATCACACATCGGGCCGATCATCCCTTTGCTTATCCAGGCCTCGCAGTTTCCTGCTTGAAAGCTTCGACTGCAGCCCGGGCCAGCCGAAAAACGCCGCGGCCACGAGCGAGCGGCCGATAGGTCGAGCCGGCACGGGTATTGAGGACATCAAACCATTGGTTCGGCGTGAGCTTCGCCGGGCGCTCGCTGATTTGGATCACTCTCCCGTTTGGAGCGAAGCGGACGTGAATGATGACCTGTTGAGAAGTCATGGCAACCCCTATTTGGCCGACTTTAAAGACCCGAGCCGAAACTGACGATCTCTGTTGCGACGTGCTCCGTTTCCGGCAGCTTGCGTGGCCTCCAGCCGCGGCTTGGAGACCGCGCCTCGCTACTTTCGAGCAGGTCTTCTTCGTGCCCACGGCCCCCCTCGGTCGCCCCGCTCATCTCGCGCGACGTTGCAAGTGGGATCATCGCATTCAATCGTGGTCCTTCGATGTGGTGGATGACGCGCATCTCAGTAGATCGCTGCCCCTGCGCCCACGTTGATCGAGGCATCCTTTACGGCTTCGACAATGAACTCGATCCTGTCGTTCGTGAGATGGGTGTGAAACGGCAGCGCCAGGGCGCGATCGGCGATCTTTTCGGCAACAAGGAAATCGCCACGTCGATAGCCGAGTTCGAAGTAGTGGCGTTGCAAGTGCAGCGGATGGCTATAAGCGACGGCTTCAATTTGGGCGACTCGCAGATCATCGACGATGGCATCGCGACCGGATCGCGTGAAGCGTGTTCCAAGATGGACGAGATAGAGCAACCAATTCACCTCGGTCACATGGGGACCAACGTAAGGCGGCTTGATGCCCTCAAATGATTGCATATGCGCGTTGTAGAGCTGCTCCACCAGCCGACGACGCTCCAGGATTTCATCGAGACGCTTGAGCTGCGCCAGACCCAAGGCTGCCGTGAGATCGCTCATGCCGGCTTGGTATGGTGCTGCGGCACCGACGATCACGGAGGAGCGTTCGTCCAGGCGGTGGGCGCGATAGCGACGCAAGCCAACCGCGATGTCGATATCGTCCGTTACCACCATTGCGCCTTCGCCACAACTTAGGGCCAAGGGCTGGGCAAAGTCGAAGACCGCCAGGTCGCCAAACCGGCCGACGAGTTCGCCCTTGTAGCGCGATCCGATTGCTTCGGTGGAATCCTCTAGAAGCGCCAGATGGTGGCGCTGCGCGATCGCCCGCAATTCCGACCACGGCGCGGGATGGCCGTTGGGATTGCCGGCGACAATCGCCCGCGTGTGGGCCGTGATGCGCTCTTCGGCTTTATCTGGGACCAATGTTCCCGACCAATAGTCGATGTCGGCAAATACCGCCCGCGCGCCTGCAAGACCGATCGCATGGACGGTCTCGCGGAGTGAATAGGGCGAAGCGATGACTTCCTGCCCTGGCCCGATGCCGACCGCCTTGAGCGCAAGCACGAGCCCAATGGTGCCGCTCGAGACCGCAACGGCATATTTGCGGCCAAGATAGGCTGCAAAAGCGTGCTCGAACGCCTCAGTGACCGACCCATTGGAGATCTGCGGCGAGCACAGAATCGTTTCCACGGCGGAGAGCTCGGCGAAGGTGATATCGGGATCGGACAATGGAATGAAGGACGTATTTGCCTCCATCCTGTCCGCACCATCAAGCCGATGCGCTGCCAGTTCAATCCCGCTCACCGCGCAACATTCCTTCTTGCCAACACGATGCCGGTCGCCCGCTTCGGATCGGCCGTAATCTGCACGCAGTGATCCGACCCGTCGAGCAAATGCAGATCGAAACGAGGGAACCGCCGGAACGGCTGATCCGTCACATCCGACGCATCGCAGCGAACGCATGCAAGCTGCGGAAAGCGGCGCCGCAGCTCGACAAGGGGGCCCATGTCCGCGCCGTCGACAGCAAGCAGCCCTTCGATTTCAATCAATTCCTCCGCAGTAAGCGCCATCGTGGCTCCTCTAGGACTCCCTAAGGTGGTCGTCGTCATTGCCAGAACAGGCGCTCCGGATCCGCGTTCAACTCATCGATTGCTGAAGTCAAGTGGTGGTAAAGGCTGTAAAATTCCCAGATCCCTTGCGCGTGGTTCTTGCAAAACAGCTTCCAGATCCCACTGACGGTGTCGTAAAGAATCAGCGCGACATCAATGAGACCACCATCCTGGTCGATATTGCGCGAGCAACAGGGACTCTCGATCAGATAACCACCCCTCACTGGCGTCACGTTCGGCGAGACATACAGATAGCGCTTGCGCGAGCTCAAGCCGCGCTCGATCCGCATGCGATCGAGCTCGTTTGGGTGAGGAACCAACCCGGTTTTTACCTTCCTCATCAGCGCGGCAGTCATCGCGAAAGCCCCCCTTCAGAGCACCGTGATTTCTTCTTCAAAACAGCCAATGAGCCGTTGCACACCAAAATCGACAGTATAGATCGGCACGTCGGCTTCGGTATGGATAGCGACTCTGACGATCTCGCCGGTTGCTCCGGCGCCGAGCACGATCCCGTCGGGTTCCGTATTGGGAAAAGAGCCATCGTTGATGAGGTCGACCGCCGCTTTAACGCGTTGGCCCCGCCGATATTTCGGAAAGCGGTCCTCAGTCATGACACAGCCTCTTCCGGCAATGGCAAATCATCGATCTCCTCGCACGCGTCCACCGACTCAAGCTCCTTGCGCTTCATGCCAACGCGGTAGCCACGTTCGAGAAACTCGACGCCGTAGATGTAGAATTGCTGCAGGAACGTTCCGATCGAAACGACGTAACCCACCTCTCCCTTCTTGACCAACACCTCGCCAATCTCTTTGCCGCGAAAGGTGCCATCATTACGGATGGTGCGATTGGCCCGTACCTTTTCGCTAAAGCTGAAGACAGGCGGCCCGCTGAGCTCGACGACGTCGCTATCGCGAACGATTTTATTCATGCAGCGCTCCTCATGGACACGCAGGGCCGCCGCCATACCAGCGCAAGCGAGGCCTGCATCGATTTGTCCTCATTCTCGAAGACATCCCGCGATTCACCAGCGGCAATGCCGCACGCCATTTCAAGGCGGAGATACCGGTCAGGACCGTGCTGCGGTGCAGTTCGCACCCTCGGCAACAGTCCCTGCATATTCTCGAATCGCACGGAGGCGTTCGGGTCGTTCGCCATGGCTAACGGCCACTCATCGCGGACAACCCATGCCAGAGAGTGGCGGCACTCGACCTCCGCATGACTCATCAATCGGTAGAACAGCTGCAGCGATGCGGCGCGCAACGGCGCGATCAACTTCATTGTGCTGGCCGGCCAGCATCGGCGCCATTCCTCGCACATCAAGCGAAGATCCGGGCCAGACGGCGAGGCTGCGATGGGGCTCGCTTCGCAGGAGCAGGCGCATGGGCTCATTCCTGGGCACGGTTCGCATCATCAAGCGGCGGCAATCCGTTCACTGGGCTCACCTTTAGGCTGGCGCCTGGTATCGCGCCAAGGATGTGTCAACAACGCAGGTATTGTCGACTGGACAGGCGGCGACGCATTGCGGCTCGTCGAAATAGCCAATGCATTCGGTACATTTTGCCGGTTCAATGACGAAGCTCCCCGCCTTCTCAGAGATTGCAACGTTCGGGCACAAGGGTTCGCAGGCTGAGCAGCTCGTACACTGCGAAGCAATGATCTTGAATGGCACATCCCCCCCTACGCCGCAGAGATCACGGCTTTCTGCCGAATCGACGCGTCGCCGCGCTTCACGTGCTGGATCTCACCGCTTTTCACCCGGTCGAGATAAGATCGGAACCAGGAGATCGCCGACTTCTCAAACAACTCATGCGCGTATTGATCAACCGGCTCGATTCCGGCCTTGATCAGGTTGCTTTTCGGGCTGCCGCCGATTTTGGCCACGAACACCGCGTGGCAGTCATTGATGCCGCGAATGATAGTCGAAAGCCTATCCTTCTCCCCATCACCGCCTTGGCAGTAGACGTCTACGCGGCGGTGGCCGACGAATTTAGTGCCGGATGTGGAAAGTTCGTAGACTTGGAATTCCCTCGCATGTCCAAAGTGCTCGTTGATCAGGCCGGAGCCTTTGGTTGCGACTGCCACCAGAAGCGAGATCTCGCTCGCCGCTCCGGCCAATTCCCCGAGCTCTTCTTTGCTGGCCGCGGCCTTGGCAGCACGCTCATCCTCTACCCGGTCTTGGTAAGCCTTGCGCATCTCGAGATCGTATTTGACGTCCATCTTCATGACTCGGTCGGTCGTAAACTCTGCGCTGCGATCTTCTCCGAGTAGACCCACAGCATCGGCACGGCACTGACGGCAGTGACGCATCATGTTCATCTCCCCTTCGCAAGCATTTTGCAGCGCCTTCAATTCCTGCGCTGTCGGCCCGCGTTGACCGTTGAGGCCAAACACCGTGCCGTACTCGGGTGCGGAGATCAGCGGCATGATATTGTGGAGGAAGGCGCCGCGCGACTTCACCGCCTTGTTCACTTCGACCAAGTGACCGTCGTTGATATGCGGGATCATCACAGAGTTGACCTTACACAGGATCCCCCGTTCGCTAAGCATCTCCAAGCCTAGCAGCTGGCGATCGGCAAGTACCCTTGCCGCGTCGAGGCCGGTGTAGCGCCTGTGGTTGAAGAAGATCCAAGGATAGATCTTGGCGCCGATTTCGGGGTCGATCATGTTGATGGTGATCGTGACATGGTCAACCTTGGACTTGGCGATGACGTCAACATAATCTGGCAGGCTCAGCCCATTGGTTGATAGACACAGCTTGATGTCCGGAGCCGCTTTGGCGACGAGTTCGAACGTCTTGAACGTCTTTTCTGGATTGGCCAGCGGATCGCCGGGACCGGCGATGCCAAGCACGGTCATCTGGGGAATAGTGGCCGCGACCGCAAGCGCTTTCTTTACCGCCTGCTCCGGCGTGAGCTTCTCGCTCACCACGCCCGGACGTGATTCGTTGGCGCAGTCGTATTTGCGGTTGCAGTAGTTGCACTGGATGTTGCAGGCTGGCGCTACTGCGACGTGCATGCGCGCGTAATGATGATGCGCCTCTTCGCTGTAGCAGGGATGGCTCTTCACTTTTTCCCAGATCTCGGTCGGCAGATCGCCTTGCCCTGCCCGCGAGCCGCAACTCGCCTGCCCGGAGTTGGACGAGGTGCGGCAGCCCTTATGCTCGGCGGCCTGCACCATCTTGCTGGCACCTACCGCAGCTTTGGCACATTTTCCGCGCCCGACGACCGCGTTCATTTTCCATGTCTCCCTGCAGGCAATCTTCGGCTTCTCAGGACCAGCCCCGAGAGCCTCAGCAAGAGCAGTAGCAACTCATATGCCATGGTAGAGTCGATGCGATTGTAGCCATACGCCAAACAGTTAGCTGGAACAGCAACGCAACCGAATGCAAGAACAGCAACCATGCGCGTGTTTGAAAGCCAACAAGCACGTCGTATTCCTGCCGCCGAGCTCCACGGCGGGTGCATTCATTCAAACGCCAAGCATGCGCGATCCCGGCTCCTTCCCCGTTGGCCCTGATGCGATGCGGCATCTCACAATAGTCCGATGAGAGCTGGCGATCCGACTTCGCAACGCACTAATGGGTGAGCAGTATCTCGACTGCGCGAGGCAATCCAATCGCAAGCGGCGTCAGGCCCTGCTCGCGCAGAAAGCGGAGCTCATTGCGTGAGAGCGCATCCAGATCAACGATCGCATAGTGGGTTTTGGCCGAACGCTTGATGATTTGCCGGGCATAGCTACGCAACAGCTGGTCGTTGAACCGACAGCCGATGAAGAGAAAGCTCTGTCCGATCCGCCTTTCCTTGATGATGTCCGGAATCGATGTCTGGATGTCGATTTCGGTCAGCGCCTCGACATAGTCAGCGTCGGAGATCAGGAAGTTCTTTGCCGGCTGCACACCGCCATGCGGCTTGTACAGCACCGTCGCCCAGCCATCCGCCACGACACCGTCGACCTCTTGGCCAACCTGGTCATAAAAGCGATACCAACGATTCTCGCCAATGCTGGCGCGGGTGATACCCTGCACTTCGCCCCATCCATCGCGCTTATCCAACGCCCCGCGCATCGCGCCATCATACCATACGTCGACTATGATGGGCAGCGACAGAGACGCAAGATGATCGTGCAAGGCGGTCGGCTCGACCGGCCGAGCAAAGGCCTGCGCCATCAATGCCGTCACGGTGGAGCGATGTTTGTTGATTTCGATGTGCTGCGCCGCGGCCCATGCATTGCTCTTGGCCCGTCGCGGCAACGCGACCTTGCTGGCGAAGAAAGCAGATAACGCCTCAGACGTCGTCGGCACATCGGGTCTGGACAGTTCGGCAAGGCCAGGACCGATATAGGGAACAATGCTCGCGGCCCTCAGCCCGGCAGCAACGTCCGCGAGAATGGCCTTAGCATCGGTTGCGTTGACAAAATCGATTTGCACGGGCGCATTCACGGATCGTCACCGTTTTCACCTCGTTTCTTGGCGTTGATCGTCACCGGCAAGCGCGTATCGCTAGCCATCTGCGGTAAATCGAGCACCCAGCCATTGGCTATTTTGATCCAGCCGCCCCATAGCGTCTCGTGCTCGGATTCCACGATCGACTCTTCGAGATCCTTTTTCGGCACGTAGATCGACAGGCCCGAGTCCGGAGCGCGGCGAATCATGATCTTCACGAGCTCAACTCCCTCGACTGCCGCGCATAGCTGGGCAGACTGGCCGATCCCCGCAAATTGGCGCGCAGGCGAGCCACGATGTCGGATAGTACGCACACGACCTCATCGACCTCCGCAACAGAGGTTTCACGCGACAGAGAAAAGCGCACCGCGCCGCGCATACTCCGCTCCGGCACCCGCATGGCGCGCAGAACATGCGATGGCTCCATTGAGCCGGACTTGCAGGCTGCTCCCAGCGACACTGCAATGCCCGCACGATTGAGATGATGGACGATTGCTTCGCTTTCAAGATCATCGAACGCGATATTGGCCGTGTTGGTTAGCCGATTGCTAGCATCGCCGAGCACCGCGCACTCGCCGCTGTGCAAAATCCCCTGCTCCAGGCGGTCGCGCAACGCACCAATGCGAACACGCTCCGGCTCGAGCCGCTCCACCGCCAGCTCCGCAGCTTTTCCAAGACCAACGATGCCGGGGATATTCTCAGTACCGCCGCGGCGCCGACGTTCCTGCGATCCACCCCAGATCAGCGGCCGGAATTTTGTCCCTTTGCGCAGATAGAGCGCGCCAATCCCTTTTGGGCCATGCAGCTTGTGCGCCGAAAGCGACAGCATGTCGATCGCACTGTCCTTCAGGTCGACGCGTTCCTTACCGACGGCCTGGACCGCATCGGTGTGAAACAGCGCGCCTGCCTCACGGGTCAACCCGGCCAGAAACTCCACGGGAAAAATCGTACCGGTCTCGTTATTGGCCCACATGGTCGAGACGATCGCCGTGCGGGGCCCGAGCGCGCAGCGAAACGCCTCGATGTCGAGCCGGCCGCGGGAATCTACCGGTATGATATGTGTCTTGACGCCTTTCGGCGCCAATTGCTCGACCAGCGAAAGGATGGCGGAGTGCTCAACCGAGGTGGTAACGATCTCGTCACGGCCTTCCTGGCTCGCAAGCGCCGAGAGGATGGCAGCATTATTTGCCTCGGTCCCACCTGAGGTAAAAATGATCTCATGATCGTCGGCATTCCCCAACAGATCCTGCAAGCTACGGCGCGCCTGCTTCAGCGCGGTTGCGGCCTCGCCGCCAAAGGCGTGGCTGGATGAGGCATTGCCGAATCGCTCGGTGAAGTAAGGCAACATGGCTTGCACGACGGACGGATCAGTCCGCGTCGTCGCGTTGTTATCGAGATAAATCGGCACCTGATCCCCCACTCAATCTCACGCCTTGGCTGCTGCAGCAACCGGGATGAAACGGACGAATTCGCCGAGTCTCTCGACAAGCCGCGCCTGCATGCCTTCCAACGATCCGCTCAAAAGCTCGCAAAACGCGCTGCCACCAACGCTGACCACGTTCCTGCTGCCACCGATCCGGATCACTCGACTGCCGTCACCCCGTTGCAGAATGGGTCGGATCTCCTCGAGTACGGCGCGAATGCGCGGTTTTCGGCCGTTCACGGCGGCCTGCAATTGCCTGAGTTGCTCTGATTCGGCCAGCATGCTTGATGTCTCTTTCATATCAGCTGAACGATTTTCCGCAGGAGCAGCTCGAGGTGGCGTTCGGGTTGTGAAAGGTGAAGCCTGAGCTCTCCAGCGCCATCACGAAGTCGATGGTTGTTCCGACCAGATGTTGATGGCTCTTGTCGTCGACAAACACCTTCAGGTCACCGCACTCAATCACTTTGTCGTCGGGCTTCGGTTCCTCAACCAGACCCATCGTGTATTTGAACCCGTTGCAGCCGCCTGCCTCGACCATAATGCGCAGGCCGCCAGCTGGCTGTGTCGATGATGAAATCGCACTCTTGACCGCATTCACCGCGCTATCCGTCAGGTTGATCATGGCTTATCCTTCATCTGCTTAGGACTGCGTGCTCTTGGCAAGTCATGTGCCAGCGTGCAGACATTTGATGATGCTTGCCTTTTCGGCCCACGCCTGTTGACTTTGGTACTCGTGTCGAATTTCGGACAAGGCTGCTTCAGGCTGTCGGTGCCCATTTCACGCCTTTTCCTTCCCGGCTATGCCGCAGACCGCTGCACATGGGCGGCAAGCAATTTGCATTGCATCTCGCACCGACGCCGAAGCGTTGGTGAAACGCTTAGATCGAGGAACGTTCTAATGACTGCAATCGAGAACACCGCACTCGGCAGACTTGAGAAGGAGGGTCGCCTGCTCAATGCCGTATTCAAAGGCGGGACCATTAAGCCTGGGCGGTTCGGCTTTCGCGGTGACGTCGCACTGAAATTCCAAACCCAGGTCGCGGACGAGAAGCGGCCGCCGGACTATTCGATCGAACAAGTTTTGACCATCGCCCATGATGGAGAGCGAACCATTCCGGTGCTAGCCGGCTATCTGCATTCCTTCGCCTATCTTGCCGACGTTGCAGGCGTGCTGGACGGCGCGTTAAGCCCCGACGGCAGCTACTTCATGTTCTGCAACAACATAGATCTGCTGGCGAAATACCGAGTCAGGCTTGGCGATGCCACTTTCCACGTCCTTCCGTGCGACGAGTCCACAGTTTGGAAGGAGATGATGGACCTGGTCGGAATCAACAAGGACGACATCAAGAAGCTCGATTCAGGTGGCAAGCTGGATTACCTGCTCGATGCGGCAAAGAATCTGGATCTGTCCTGTGATGAGATCTCGTACGAAGATGGGCTGAAGAGGATGGAACCCGTGAAGAATCGAAACGAAAATCGGCCGGTCTGAGCGCTGGCTTCATTCATCAAAAGGCGTATCGTCTTCGACAAGACGCACGCCGACGACACAGATATCACCATCCAGAACTGTCAAGGCGATCGGCGTGAGCGCTCTGCCCTTGCACGGACCTTCGACGCACCGGCCAGTGCCAAGTTCGAAGGTCGATCCGTGTTTACCGCACATCAGCCGGACGCCGTATGGATCGAGGAACTCGTTCCGCTCCCAGTCCAAATTAACGCCGTTGTGCGGGCATCTATTGAGATAACCGAGCACCGTCTTGCCCCAGCGCACCACAACGATAGACCACGGCCGCTGATTGCCGTCGTGATCGACGATCATAAGACGGAATCCCATGGCCCGGCGGCTTGGAATGTCGCTAAGACCGCAAATCGCGTAAATGGCGTCTGACTGCGTTCATTGCTCGTCGATTACGACGACACGCTTCATATCACCTGTATCAACAATGCGACAACCGTAGGAGCGCGCCAGATTGGCTCCGCATTGTAGCACTCGAGACGTACAAGCTCGCCTGTACAACAACTCACTCGCGTTGGTGCATGATGAGACGAATCCCGCGCAAGCATTGATCTTCTAGCCTTTCGAAGGTTCCGCTTTCGTCCACAGTCAGGCGAGTCGCATCGCACTGCGGAATGGTGCGGCTGTCTACGGCATGTGACGAAGCACACCGTCTCTTTGTATTCTCGATCTTCGCATGTGCATAGATGTGCTCGCGTTTGCGGGCCCGCGCAGCTTGACTGATGAGAATGATGCATTTCAACCAAGACCGTCGAAAATGCAGGGACTGCTGAATGCTCCGCAGACGCCGCATTGACCGCCAGCTAACAACGCCGCACGCGTCGTTGCTGCAGTCGATCTAATAGCTGGCAGCGAGGCACGCCTTAAAGTCGGCGTGCCCGCTGTTGGCGGTAACCGCGGTCACCGCCAAAATCATCCTTGGGCGCACACCGGGAGCGTGCGCCTCATCAGGCCATAGCCTTCGCTGGCGCGCGCAATCCACGAAACGCCAGCCATTTCCTGCCGGCTCCCGCGACTTACAGCTGCTCTACTCTGTGTGCAGCCCCGCAAGGGCGCGCTCCAAGTAGTAGTATTCTGTCGAATCATCTTCGTCAGAAGAGTCAAACTGGCGAGGCGCTTGGGTCGCGCTATCACCATCCCCTGCCTTGGCGAGGTACTTTGTAGGCTTGCCTACTCGCTGCCACTCATCGTTCTCATTCTTGGTCCACACTTCCGGATGCTGGTGAGGATCAAGCACCCAGTGGTTTCGCCCCACGTGAACAAAACCCATTTCCGCCAGGCGGGGTTCCATCCCGCCTAAGGCTGGTTTTGACAAGATCAGCGGCTCAGCGCCGTTGCGCGCATCAATTCTCAGTTGATGTTCCAGCAGAATATCGCCCGCATTCTCGACCAGGGGATGTGTCACCCGAAGGTCTACCACAGACGTCAGATCGTTGCGGCCAAACTGGTTCCGGAAGGCGTCTCCTTTGATCCGAACCGGACCTCCCACTCTTAAGAGGCCGACCGTTTCGTCACCCAATTTATAGCTGAAAAATTTCGCTGGCCTGGACAGATCATCGTAGGTGTGGAGATAGCTTCCAGCGACCGTTGCTGCGCGCTCAGCTTTCTTGGATACGAAATCCGAGTACTCTTCCCGGCTACTTGCGATGCTCTGGATATCAGAACCCAGAAATCTCCACAGTCCGTCATTGAAGGAAGAGCGATCGATCTCGGAAATGGGCGGATTGGATTCCAGAGAGTATCGCGCCGGCGACGCCCCACTTGAACCGACGCCTGCAACCATTTCCGTAAAATGCGAGCTGTCCCCCGCCTCTCCCGCTTCATCAGCTTGGCTGGCGCCTGTGGACGGGCTCGATGAGCCAACGATTCTGCCATACATCAGATCGCTCTCCTATCGGCAAATTTCCACGCTGTTGAGCTCGTGCCGCGCAAGCTCTGCCGACTAGAATACACAGCCTAGCTTACCGCAAGCTGACCCAGATAGCGCAAAGCCTCTGTCCGCCTCGCACGCTACGACCAGGCGCTCCGCGCGCATTCGCCGCACGCGCAACTCATCGAATTGCATTCGGTGAGTGCACATTACGTCATATGACGATGGTCCATCCCTCAAGGACTGGCCACTCATCGCCACACGCGCGATCGCCTTTCATTAGAGCACTTGCAGGCTGGGGGTTTGATCAGATACTTGAACAAATGCACACGTCTATCGAGGACCGGCCCGCCCTTACGCTCTCGTTTTCCAGTTCTGTGCGTTTTAGTCGTGTGCTGCCGATATCGACCATTTCGTGACGCGCTGTTGCGCTGTCCCCGCCGTTCGGTGCAGCGGCATCGTCGGGCCGCGGCAGGTCGTCTAGACCATCGAGACTATCAGCGCAGGCCGGCCTGATCTTCACGCCCGTGTTGCACGCGACCAGCAATGGCTCTCGCCCGCTACATGCCGCACGCCTGCCGTAGGGACAGACCCGGCCTTCGGCTTACGCAGCTTCGGTTGCGGCTGATCCGTGGGTCTGACAACTGGCCGGGCAAACTCTGGCGCAGGCTCCGCAGCCGATGCAGGCGCCCTGATCATTCAAAACCATGATCTTCTTTTCAATTTCGTCGTCATCGTCATCGTCATTGTCGAGGTCGACAAGTTCGCCACTTTCGTTGATCCCCCTCAACGTCATGACATCTCGACCGCACACCTTGAAACACCGGCCACAGCCGATGCACTTGTTGGCATCTATCGAGATCAAGTAGTCCGGCGTCCAGTCGCGGCCATCACGCGTTGCAAATGACATGAATCGGCCTCCTCTAGTTAACTTCCAGCGCCTTCAAATCATGGCTCTTGCGTTCGAGTTCGGCATAGGCATCATGCGCCTTCTGCGCCACCACCATGATCGATGTCCAGTTGATGGGAAGTTCTTCCGAGAGGTCGTGCAGATCCATTTTGGCCTGGAGCGCTTTGGCCGAAAGTTTCTTTAGCTCCGCCTTCAGTAGTTCACGATCGCTCATGAATGCCCTCAATAGTTTGCCACGTCCGGAAATTTCCGAATCAAGTCGATTCCGCCCCTGACATATTTGTCACCCTCCTGCGCGAGCTTTGCGAGGTTATCGAAGCCGAAGCGATGCATATCGCGCAGCTGCCTGTTCACGGCGATCAGCCGCCCCCCGATCAGCACCATGCGGCCAAAACCTTCATGATGCATCTTCAGCATCGGCTGGATCATCACGCCGGTAGCCCTCTCGATCGAGAGTGCGACTGCATTGAAGAACAGCTCCAGCCGCCACAGCGTGTCGGGATCAGGATCGCCGACAATCGGCAGTGCCCGTCGCTTCTCCTTGTCCAAGATATAGGGTTCAAGCAGCTCGAAATCGCTCTTGGCCTCCCAGGCTTCGTAGGTATCCTGAGCGCGCCATATCTTGACCAGTTCCTTGAGGAACGGGGAATCGAGGGCGTCGCCCTGCTGCGCCATTTCTGTGGCCTCGGTCATCTCACCTCATTCGTCGAACTCGAATGTGCGCCGTTGGTCCTTCGCCAAGGCCTTGCGTAGCCACGGCGGCGGCGTGCCGTTCAATACGCGCTCGAGCTTTTCGAGCAGCGCTAGGATGTTTTCTGGCTTGTTCACCTTGATAGGATGGATGTTGTTGGCCACGACCCGCGCAGCACCGGCACCGCCGATGGCGGCAACGTACAGGATCGCGCAATCTTTGATCGCCTCGATCTTCGGCGCCAGCTTGTCGTCGTTGCCGTCTTCCTTGAGATCTCCTTCGAACTCAACCGCTTTGAGAAACACGTGCCCGTTTGGCGCGACATCGTAGATAGCGATATTCTTTGCCCACCCAAAATGGGCATCGACGCGTCTTAGGTCTTGCGTGGCGAATGCGACCTTCATGCAGTCGACCTCTCAGCTGCGCTGCGGTGGCCCGACGTTAGCGGCAGTGCCGCCAAAGGCCTCCATCTATCGGGCGTCGGCTGATGATTCTCCTCGCGGTCCGCGATCACAAGATTGGCGATATCAAAGATCAGAGCGCGCGTACCACGATAACCGACGGATAGCTGGTGCCCTGCACCAAGCCGATCGAACATCGGAAAACCGGCTCGATAGAACGGGATTTTCAGCCGAGCCGCCGCTTGCCTGCCATGCGAATGCGTGATCAGCAGGTCGCAATGCTTTGTTCTGGCTAGCTCTTCCAGATCCTCAAGATCGCCGATCAGCACCTCCTTGGTCTTGATCCGCTCGATCACCGCCGACTGCGTGGTCGTCACCGCCGCGCTCACCTGCGCGCCCATCTCGTGCAGCATACTGGACAGGTCGAACAGCAGGTCTGGCTCGGCCGCGATTGCAAGTTTGCGACCACCAATATGGAAGTGCGCGTCCAGCATTGCGTCAGTGAGCTGGCCGCGCTGGCGCCGATATTTCGATGGCACGGGGCGGCCGCTGATCTCGCTCAGAAAAGTCACGAATTCGTCGTTCGGACCGAGACCGCATAACCGTTCGAACAGGCGAAATGGCACGCCGGTCCTGGCCTGCATGACCTCTGCTGCTCGCCGCATCTGCCCGCCTATCGCGATAGTCCACCCTGCGCGGCCCATGCTCGCGATTTCGTCCACGCCGATGCCGCCGATGGTCGTTGGGGTAAAGTCATCAGGGATATGCCCGTCGAGCGACCCCGCCAGATCAGGCAGGAAGGACGGCCGCAACCCAAAATCCTCCAGGATGGCACGAAGTTCATCAAGATCACCCGGCGTGAGGTGGCATCCTGGAAGAACATTCACCCTCGATGGATCGCGCAGGCCATTGACGTTTGGCCCTTCCACCAGCAACTCCACAATGCTCGCCACGGCCTTCTCCCAGCCGTCCTGGAACGCCCCCTTGAAATCAGGCGTCGAGACATAAACCAGCGGTAATTTCGCAAGCTGCGGATGCTTGTCCCGGATCAGCTTGAGGTAGGCATCGACATCGTCTCCATTGGTCTCGGTGACACCGGTCGAGCAGATTCCGATGATCTTTGGCTTGGTACGATTGTAGATATTGAGTATCGCCTGCTCGAGATTCTCATAGCCGCCGAGCACGGTCGCGACCTCGCTCATCGCAGTGGTCTGCAGCGGTACAGCCTCCTTGAAATGCCGCACAAAGAGGGTGAGCCCGAAGGAGGTGCAACCTTGTGAGCCGTGCAAAAGCGGCATCGCCCCGCTTAGCCCCATGAACGCAAATGCGCCGCCGATCGGCTGGCTCATCTTCAACGGGTTAACCGCGCATGCTTTTGTCGGCAACGTCGCGATGGCCATGACACCTTCCTATTCGGCGGCCTGCAGCCCGGCGGGCGGCGCGGACGCCAGGACGTCCTCGATGCGTCGCTTGCAGCAGCCACCGACGGCATTGGTGTGATTTCTGACTGCCTCGACGCTCCTCAGGCCATGCGCGTAGATCGCATCTTCGATCGTGCCGAGATCGACCGTGTTACAGGAGCAGATCTTTCTCGCTCGCCGCGCCGCTTCGGCGAGCGCCGGATCGCGCGCGATCGCCGCCACCGGCGATTGCATCTGCAACATCGCGTTGGCCAAAGCCTCCCATGGCGCCGGTCGACGTAGCTGGTCCCACATCGGGTTAGAGAGCGACTTAGCGATCTCCTCCACCAGCTTGACCATTCCGACATAACCCATATAGGCGTGGCAACGCTCCTGGTTGACATCGAGCCAAGGCATCGCCGCCTTCAATGCAACGAACTGCGATTTGCCGCCCGAGAGCATGATGTCCGCCTTGGCGTCCTTCAGCATTCTGTACATTTCGCGCGGCGTCATATCCTCGATCATGTGGGCATCTTGCCCCATGAGCAGCTTGATGCGTTCCTTGTCCTCCCTCGTCGACTTCTTCACACTGGTTCCGACCATTTCAAGGCCGGCTTCCTGTAGCGCCGCAACGACCGACCATGACTTGACGCCGCCGGTAATCAATAAAGCCTTCTTGCCTTTGAATCGTGGCTTGTACGGCTCGATCGCAGCCCACGCTCTCGCCTCCTCGCGTGCGATCACCGCTTCGGTGCGCCCGAGCAGCTCTTGCGGCGCGCCACGTTCAACCAATAAGCGGGCAATCTGGCGCAGCGAATAGCTCGAATCCTGAATACCGTAGAATGACCCTTCGAAGAACGGGATCCCGTAGCGTTCCTCCATCTTGCGTGCGACGTTGACCATGGCCTTCGAGCACACCAGCATCGCTGCCCGTGCGCGATGGGATGAAGCGACTTCGCGATATTTGCCATCGCCCGAGATGCAAGACAGAATCCGGATGCCAAGCTCTTCGAACAACGGCTTTACCTGCCAGAGCTCTCCCGAGAGATTAAATTCTCCGATCAGGTTTACATCGTACGGCGTGGCGTAGTCCGGCTCCTGCGTTCCGATTACATAGTCGAGCAAGGCCTCGCCGGCGAGCTTGTTACCGAGGTTCTTGGAACCAACGAACCCCGGGGAATTGATCGGAATCACCGGCTTGCCGAACCTTTGAGACGCCGCCTTGCAGACCGCGTTGATATCGTCGCCGATCATGGCCGGGATGCAGGTCTGATAGACGAAGATTGCGGGCGGGTCGCGCTTGTCGATGATCTCTTTGATCGCTTTGCAGAGCCGCTTCTCGCCCCCAAATACGATATCGGTTTCGCTCATATCGGTTGTGAATGCCGTGCGCCACAGACTAGAGCCGGAGGACGCCGCGCCGCGATTGTCCCAAGAATTGCCTTCGCATGCGATCGGACCATGCACGAGGTGAGCGACGTCGGTAAAGGGCTGCAGCGCAATCTTGGCGCCGTCGAAGGCACACCCGCCCGCAGCGCCGCCCGGCTGCAGTTGCTTGGTGCAACCCTTCTTGCGCTCAGCCTCCGACTTATTGCCATTCTTGGCGCAGCCCGGCTCGCTGAAGATATCCTGGACCGTGGCCGCTAGCGAACTCATCAGCTTTTTCCTCTCTGCGAAAGCAACTCTCTGCCGACCATCTTGCACGCGCGCCATCGGCGAGTGTTCCGGCGATGGCACGCGCACTCTCCGCCATCAACGAATGATGTCGAAGCTATAGTCAGTCTTGCCAAGAACATTGGTCTTCTTGTCGATTTCGTCGAAGATCTTGTCGAGGATCTTCACCAGTACATTCAGGCCGCCCTGATAGCCCCACACGGGGGAGCGGTGATGGTGATGCCGATCAAAAATTGGAAACCCGATGCGGATTAGTGGCGTTCCCGTGTCCCGTTCCAGGTACTTGCCGTGTGTATTGCCAATCAGAAAGTCAACCGGCTCCGTGAACAAGAGCGAGCGCATGTGCCAGAGGTCCCGCCCCGGATAGGCTTGGCAGGCCTGACCAAATGGCGAGCTTGCAAACAGCGCCTGCATTTTTTCCTGCCACGCCTTGTTGCCATTGGTGGACAGCACATGGGTCGGTTCGGCGCCGAGTTCGAGCAGAAAGGCAGCCAACCCATAGCAGAGATCAGGATCGCCATAGATCGCGAACTTCTTGCCATGGATATGCGCGCTGGAGTCCGCGATGGCATCAACCAAGCGGCCACGCTCTCGCGCGAGCTCCTCCGGAATCTCCTTGCCGCTGATGCGTGATAACGCCACGAGAAAATCATCTGTTGCGGACACACCGACCGGGTAATTGAAAGACACGACGTCCTGGCCATGCTCGGACACGAACGGCAGCGTTTTTTCCGTACACCATTGCTGCATGGAGATTGTCGCCTTGGCGTGAATCGCGTTCGCCGCGTCTTCCAGCGTGGTGCCGCCGTCATACATCCGGAACTCGCCGTCGGTCGGGGTATCGAAGACTTCAGAGTTATCGGCGAGAATCGTATGTTCGATGCCCATCAATGCCAAGATTCGCTTGATCTCGCGAAGATTTCCAACGGTATTGCCATCAAAGCCGCCGATGATGTTGATTGCCTCATTTGGCTTGCGCTCCAGCTTCGGCGCCGTTCCGGCCTTGCCGTCCCAAAAATGCTCGAGAATGCCCTTGAGTGCGTTGTCGTAGCCCGTGACGTGGCTGCCGACGAACGCCGGCGTATGTGCGAACGGCACGTCGAACTCTGCCGGAACCGAGCCTTTTTCCTTCGACGTCTTGATGAAGGCGTTGAGGTCATCGCCGATTACCTCAGCCATGCAGGTCGTCGAGACCGCAATCATCTTGGGTTTGTACATGTTATAGCTGTTGGCGAGGCCGTCGATCATATTGTTCAGCCCCCCGAACACAGCGGCGTCTTCCGTCATCGACGAAGACACGCAGGAGCTCGGCTCCTTAAAGTGCCGCGACAGATGGCTGCGGTAATAGGCCACGCAGCCTTGCGAGCCATGGACGAAGGGCAGCGTGCCCTCAAAACCGACTGAGACGAAAACGGCGCCAAGCGGCTGGCAGGCTTTGGCCGGATTTACCGCAAGCGCCTCCCGCGCGAAATTCTTTTCGCGATATTCGGGGGTTTTCGTCCATTCCTTGATACGTTCGACCTCGGCAGGATCGCGGGGATTTTCGAACAACTTCTTGTCGGCCAGCATTTGTTGGTATTCTGGACCGCGGAACAGTTCGAGATGATCGAGCACATGTTCTGCACTCTGCGCCATGTTAGGATCCTTCACTATCGAAATTGATATCGCCCAACTCTCCGCAGAGAGCGGGATCGGTTGCTCTATTGTGAAACCAAGTGCTTGTTACTCTGCAGCCAAGAGCTTGGCTTTCGAGGCTTCCTTCCAAGGTGCCTTCATCTTCTTCCAGATCGGCGAGTTGACAGCCATGTCCATGTCGCGCGCAAAGATCGCAAAGCCGTCATAGCCGTGATATGGGCCCGAATAGTCCCAGGAATGCATCTGCCGGAACGGCACACCCATCTTTTGGAAAACGTACTTTTCCTTGATGCCCGAGCCGACCAGATCAGGCTGGAGCTTTTCCACGAAGCGCTCGAACTCATAGCCGTTGACATCGTCGTAGATGAGCGTGCTGTCCTTTACATAATGCTGTGCGGTGCGCTGATAGTCGTCGTTATGACCGAACTCGTATCCGGTTCCCACGACTTCCATGCCGAGGTCCTCGTAGGCGCCAATCACATGACGCGGACGAAGCCCGCCGACGTACAGCATCACCGTCTTGCCCTGCAGGCGCGGGCGATATTTTGCGATCACGGCGTTCACCAGCGGCTGGTACTTTTCGATCACCCGCTCGGCACCCTCCTTGATCTTGTCGTCGAAATAGCCGGCAATCTTGCGCAGCGATTCTGCGATCTTTGAAGGTCCGAAGAAGTTGTACTCGCACCAGGGGATACCGAACTTCTCCTCCATATGACGCGAGATGTAGTTCATCGAACGGTAGCAATGCAGAATGTTGAGCTTCGCCTTCGGCGTTGCTTCGAGCTCGGCGAGTGAACCGTCGCCGGACCACTGTGCAATCACCCGCAGGCCCATTTCCTCCAGCAGAATTCGCGATGACCAGGCGTCGCCGCCGATATTGTAGTCACCAATGATCGCAACATCGTAGGGCGTCGGCTCGAACTTTGGTTTGCCGTCGGGGTCGAGCTTGTCGAAAATCCAATCGCGCACCGCGTCGTTGGCGATGTGGTGGCCAAGCGACTGCGACACGCCGCGAAAGCCCTCACAGCGGACAGGCACGATGGTCTTGCCACCATATTCCTTGGATTTCGACCTTGACACGGCCTCGATGTCGTCCCCGATCAATCCGATCGGGCATTCCGATTGGATGGTGATGCCGTGGTTGAGCGGGAAAAGCTCCTGGATTTCGTCAAGGACTTTGACCAGCTTCTTGTCGCCACCGAATACGATGTCCTTCTCCTGGAAATCGGAGGTGAATTGCAGGGTTACAAAACTATCGATGCCCGTTGTGCCAACGTAATAGTTACGACGCGAGCCCCACGAATACTGGCCGCAGCCAACCGGGCCGTGGCTGATATGGACCATGTCCTTGATCGGCCCCCAGACCACCCCCTTGGATCCTGCATAGGCGCAGCCTCTGATTGTCATCACACCAGGTATGGATTTTATGTTGGACTTGACTCCGCAATCGGACTTCCCGGACTGGTGAACGTTGAGATGCTTGGCACGCCGCTTCGCGGTCTTCTCTGGATAGACCTTCAGCACCTCGTCGATCAGCTGTTTGTTACGAGCCCTGATTTCTGCAATGCTCTGGGTCGTGGCGAGACTCATGCTGATGTCCTTCAAGGGTTAGCGGTTGGAAGTGCTTCTTGCTGACCAAGACTTTTGCAACGAGCATGCCAGTCCGTCGGGAGCGCAAAAACCAGAACAAATAGACACAGTTAGCGCGGCCCGTCCGATGAGGCTGGTTGTTGTTGCGAACGCGACATCGCGCTTTGCGCGGAGACTTCTTCGTTGACCCTGTTCGAAATGGAACAAGTGCCGGCTATGCGCCAAGTTGCGCCGCGCAGTTCTCGAAGACGCGCAGTTGCCGCCGATTGCAAGATTTTGCGATCGCGCGCGGCGGGACGGCCGCTAACATGGACGAGTGGGTGGCTCGCGGCTCCGGCTTGCCAATACCATCTATGCTGCCGGGCACGACGGATGCTTACCTTCAGCGAAGACGATGATGGTCTTGTGCATGACGTCATCGCCCGCCGAGTTCGATGCAAGCTCCCTAGCCACTTAGACGTGGCCCACTCGCCGTCTCACGAGAACAGCTGCCGCGCCTTGATGAGCGCACCGACGAGCGTATCAATCTCTTCACGTGTGTTGTAGAGGCCGAAGGACGCACGGCATGTCGCCAGAACACCGAAGCGCTTGAGCAGCGGCATCGCGCAATGGGCCCCTGCCCGCACCGCCACACCTGCGCGGTCGATGACGGTGGCAATATCATGCGCATGCGCACCCTTCATATCAAAGGAGATGATCGGCCCCTTCTCGGCTGGTGTGCCGATCAAGCGCACGGAGTTGATGTCCGCCAGCTGCTGCTGAGCGTAAGCAAGCAGTGCGCTTTCGTGCTCGCGGATCTGCTTCTTGCCTATTGAATTGATGTAGTCCACAGCCGCCCCCAGACCGACCGCCTCGACGATCGGTGGCGTACCCGCCTCGAAGCGGTGCGGCGGATCACCATAGATGACGCCGGTACGTGAGACCTCACGGATCATTTCGCCCCCGCCATTGAAGGGTGGCATCAACGCCAGATGCTCAGATTTGCCGTAGAGCACGCCGATGCCGGTCGGACCATAGAGTTTGTGGCCCGTCATCACGTAGAAATCGCAATCGATGTCGCAGACGTCGGCGTTCAGATGGACGCATCCTTGCGAACCATCGATCAGCACCGGGATACCGCGAGCATGAGCGATCCTCACCACCTCCTTTACCGGTAAGACGGTCCCCAGAGCATTCGACATTTGTGTGATCGCAACCATCTTGGTGCGCCGGGTCAGGAGCTGCTCAAAGGCATCCAGCAGGAAGTTGCCGTCATCATCCACTGGTGCCCATTTGATCACCGCGCCGTGGCGCTCTCTGAGAAAATGCCACGGCACGATGTTGGAATGATGTTCCATCATCGAGAGAACGATCTCATCCCCCGGGGTGACGCGTTCACGGCCGAAGGTCTGGGCGACCAGATTGATTGCCTCGGTGGCGCTGCGGGTGAAGATGATCTCTTCGTTTAGACGGGCGTTCACAAATTGCGCCAGCTTGGCACGCGCGCCTTCATACGCCTCGGTCGCAGCGTTAGCGAGGTAGTGCAAACCGCGATGAACGTTGGCATATTCGCTTGAGTAGACCTGCATCATGCGGTCAAGTACCGCCTTCGGCTTCTGAGCCGAGGCGGCATTGTCGAGATAGACCAGCGGCCTGCCATAAACCGTCATGCTCAGCGCAGGAAAGTCCGCACGCAGACGGTTGACCTCGTACCTGCCATTGCTCATCGCGGGATGCACGCTCATCTCCGCGCCTGCATCCAGTGTTCAGTTTGCGCGGTCACAAAATCGCGCAGGCTCTCGGGGACGATTTCCTCAATCGCCTCGCCCAGGAATGCTCCAATCAGCAACGCCTGCGCGTCCTTTTCGGATAGACCGCGAGCACGCAGATAAAATACGAGTGCACCGTCCAGCGCACCTGACGTCGATCCGTGGCCGCAAGTCACGTCGTCGGCCAAGATTTCGAGTTCGGGCTTGTTGTCGGCCCGGGCCTCGTCGGACAGAAGCAGCGCCCGCGTCGTCAGCGTGGCGTCCGTCTTCTGCGCGCCAGGACGAACGACAATCCGGCCTTGGAGCACCGAACGGCCGCATTCGTCGATCACCGCACGGAACTTCTCCCGACTGGTGCAATGTGGCACGGCGTGATCGACGACCATTGTCGTGTCGACATGCTGCTTGTGCCTGATGAGATTGACGGCGTTCGCCGAGAGCTTGGATCCCTCGCCAGTCAGCGTGACGAATCCCTGGTAGCGACTGACGGAGCCGCTACAAGTCATGCTGAAGAAATCGAGCTTCGCTTTTGCGCCGACCGCGATGATGCTTGATGAGATATGCACGGCGTCAGCGGCGTCGGCCGCCAGTCGGATATGCGACAGGTTCGCCTCGTCACCAACCAGGGCAATTGTCGCATCGTTGGTCTGATAGCCGCTCGCGCCTTCAGCCGAGACGAAACTCTCCACTAAGGCCGCATGCGCGCCTTGGCCAAGTTGCAGATAGGAACGCGTGAAGTTGGACACCAACGATCCGGTCGTGACGTGAACGATCTGAATCGGACGCTTCACCGCTTCGCCGTCAGCGATCGTAATCACGAAGCCATCGGTCGCCATTGCCGCATTGAGCGAGATCACCGCATCAGTCGTCGTCGACAGCACCAGGCCGGCCATCGCACTGTCGGTCGTATCTTCCAGGACCTCTCGGAGCGACCGCACAGCGACCCCGTCTTCCAGACTGTCCACATCAGAAAGCTCCGGTACGAATACACCATCCACCAAGACGAGTTTGACCGCCCGATCGACTGCTGTTTGCTTAACCGACGCCGCTGCGCGCACCAGCGCAGCCGCATCGGGTCGCGGAGCGAGCGGCAGGACCGCGCCCATCAGCGCGCGCAGATCGGTGTATTTCCAGGCCTCGATGCGTTGCGGGAGGCCGGCACGCTCGTAGGCTTCGAACGCCCTCGCACGGATATGAGCGACGAGCCCGGAGCCAGGCAACCGTCCATGCGCCGCGGCAAAGACATTGTCCGTTGCGCGCCCGGCGGCGGTTTTGGTCACAACCTGCTTCATCGGGAAATCTCGTGCGCGGTCACGCCGCGTCTTCGAATTGTGCGTAGCCACAAGCCTCAAGCTCCAGCGCGAGTTCTTTTCCGCCGCTCTTTCTTATCTGCCCTTTCGACATCACGTGGATAACGTCCGGCACGATGTAGTCGAGAAGCCGCCGATAGTGGCTGATTACAATCATCGCGCGCTCCGACGAACGCAGAGCGTTGATGCCACCCGCGACAATCCGCAGCGCGTCAATGTCGAGACCGGAATCTATCTCGTCCAGGATGCACAGGCTCGGTTCGAGCAGCGCCATCTGCAGAATCTCGTTGCGTTTCTTCTCGCCGCCGGAAAATCCGACATTGAGGCCGCGCTTGAGCATGCCTTGCGGTATATTGAGCGAATTAGCAACCTCGCGAACGCGTTTTATAAAATCGGGGGTGGAGAATTCCGTTTGTGCTCGCGCCTTGCGCTGGGCGTTCAGCGCCGCGCGCAGGAAGTTCATGGTGGTCGCCCCGGGAATTTCCACCGGATATTGGAAGGCAAGAAATACGCCCCTAGTCGCGCGCTCGCTTGCCTCCATCGCGAGCAGGTCCTCACCGTTGAATAGGATTTGGCCAGCGCTAACTTGATAGCCGGGCTTGCCGGAGATAACGTGACTGAGTGTGGACTTTCCGGAGCCGTTCGGCCCCATGATTGCATGCACCTCACCCGCATTGACCGCAAGATCGAGGCCGCGAAGAATTTCGCAGCCCTCGATACCAACATGCAAATCTCGGACTTCGAGTAGCGCCATTTAACCTGCCCCTGAAATGCGTCATCCAGAACGCAAGCCGCAATCGCAAGGGCTCGCGGAAACGTTTAGTTACCCGACGGATCCCTCGAGCGAGATAGAGATCAACTTCTGCGCCTCCACCGCAAATTCCATCGGCAACTTTTGCAGCACGTCTTTCGCGAAACCGTTGACGACGAGGCCAGTGGCCTGTTGCTCGCTCAAGCCTCTCTGCACGCAGTAGAACAGCACGTCCTCGGAAATCTTCGACGTCGTCGCTTCATGCTCGAACGTCGCCGAGGAATTCTTGGCCTCGACATAGGGCACGGTGTGCGCGCCGCATTCGTCGCCGATCAGAAGCGAGTCGCAGGCGGTGTAGTTGCGCGCGCCGGTTGCCTTGCGATGGGCGCTGACCAGGCCGCGATAAGTGTTCTGCGACTTCCCGGCGGCGATGCCCTTGGAGATGATCCGGCTCGACGTGTTCTTGCCGAGGTGGATCATCTTGGTGCCGCTGTCGACCTGCTGGAAACCGTTCGAGATCGCGATCGAGTAGAACTCGCCGCTCGAATTGTCGCCGCGCAGGATGCAGCTCGGATATTTCCAGGTGATCGCCGAACCGGTCTCGACCTGGGTCCAGGAGATCTTCGAATTGCGACCACGGCAGTCGCCACGCTTGGTGACGAAATTGTAGATGCCGCCCTTGCCTTCCGAATTGCCCGGGTACCAGTTCTGCACCGTCGAATACTTGATCTCGGCATCGTCGAGCGTGACGAGCTCGACCACGGCGGCGTGCAGCTGGTTCTCGTCGCGCTGCGGCGCGGTGCAGCCCTCGAGATAGGAGACGTAGGAGCCCTTGTCGGCGATGATCAGCGTGCGCTCGAACTGGCCGGTGTTGCGCTCGTTGATGCGGAAATAGGTCGACAACTCCATCGGGCAGCGCACGCCCGGCGGCACGTAGACGAACGAGCCGTCGGAGAACACAGCCGAATTCAATGTCGCGAAGTAATTGTCCGAGGTCGGCACCACGGTGCCGAGATATTTCTGCACCAGCTCGGGATGCTCGCGGATCGCCTCCGAGATCGGCATGAAGATCACGCCGGCCGCCTTCAGCTCCTTCTGGAAGGTGGTCGCAACCGAGACCGAATCGAACACGGCGTCGACCGCGATCTTGCGGTTCGGCGTCTGCTCACCACCAGGCGGCGGCTCGACGCCCTCGAGGATCGCGACCTCGCGCAGGGGGATGCCGAGCTTCTCGTAGGTCTTGAGGATTTCCGGATCGATCTCGTCGATCGAGGACAGCGTCTTCTTCGGCTTCGGCGCCGCGTAGTAGTAGATGTCCTGGTAGTCGATCTTCGGATAGTCGACGCGCGCCCAGGTCGGCTCGGTCATGGTCAGCCAGCGGCGATACGCCTCCAGGCGCCATTCCAGCATCCAGGCCGGTTCATTCTTCTTTGCGGAGATGAAGCGGACGGTGTCTTCCGACAGCCCCTTCGGGGCCTTGTCGGACTCGATCAGCGTCTCAAACCCATATCGATACTGGTCGACGTCGATGCGCCGGACGCGCTCGACCGTCTCTTGTACAGCTACCATTGTCTACTCCGCTCCCACACGGAAAACTCTAGCCGACGACGATTGCCCAGCGCGACCCTCCAAGCTGATCGTGCAAGTCATGGCCAACGCGGGATCAGCGGGTGAGAGAATCAGGTCCCCAACCCAGAGAGCCGTCGCTAGAGTCTTCATCCTGCTTTGCGCCGGAGTTCCCCTCATCGGCGACCTCTTATGCCGGCACGCAGGTGTCGGGCACTGGGCAAACGACAGCGCATTGCGGCGCGTCAAAATGACCCTCACATTGAGTGCACTTGGCTGGATTGATCACATATATATCGTTCTTCAGGCTGATCGCCGCGTTGGGACATTCGAACTCACACGCGCCACAGACGGTGCACTGGGACGCGATTATCTTGTAGGCCATTACTGCGATTCCATAAGCAAAGTGCGGACCGCTTCTTGCTTTCAAGTCTTATGCCAAAGAGCTTGGGCTTGATTTGTCTCGGCTATTTTCCAAGGCATGTCGCCGCCTCAACGATTGTCGCAAATGCTACAATCGGCCTCACGGCAGCTTGATCGCGACGCATAGTTGGAGCGCAGGGTCGATCCGGCGGCGGTCGGCCGATCAGGCCACGTTCGTCAGCCCGGCTCGCCTCTCCACAGCACAGCCAAAAAACGTCGTGCCCGATCGCGCAGATAAAGGTCGCTTCGATGATCGCGGTCCTTCTGGGCGAGCCGCGGCAGGCAATGTTAATCCCCGCGGATTACCGGAAAATCTGCTTTCCCTGTAGAGGACGGAACTACTTCGGCTGGCATCACGGGGACGACCGAAAGCCAAGCGCGATCGTCTGATGCCCCCTCGGCTTCGGTCCGTACTCCGAAGAGACGCCAGCGGGGCTCGGCAGATCGAAATTGCCGAAAAAAAGCCACCCCGAAGGGTGGCCCAAGTCAGGGAGGAAACGCCCGTGTGGGCCTCTGGGAATCAGGCCGCAGCCTGTTCGATCGGAGAGAAGGGGAGCCCGAGACTCTCGGCAACCGCCTTGTAAGTCAGCCGGCCCCGATGGACATTGAGGCCCGCGCGCAGGTGCGGATTATCGAGCACGGCGGAAAAGCCCTTGTTGGCCAGAGCCAAACCAAACGGCAGCGTGGCGTTGTTCAGTGCCTGGCTCGAGGTTAGCGGCACAGCGCCGGGCATATTCGCGACGCAGTAGTGAATGATGCCATCCACTTCGTAAGTTGGATCAGCGTGAGTGGTTGGGTGCGATGTCTCAAAGCAGCCGCCTTGATCGATAGCGACATCGACGATGACCGCCCTTTTGCGCATTGAGCTCAGCATGCTCCGGCGGACCAGCTTCGGCGCGCTCGCTCCTGGAACGAGCACCGCACCAATGACCACATCGGCCGCAAATACCTCCTCCTCCAAGGATTCGATGGTGGAAAATCTGGTACGAACGCGCCCTTCGAATAGCTCGTCCAACTCGCGGAGCCGGGGTATCGAACGGTCGATGATGGTGACCTCCGCGCCCAAACCGACCGCCATGCGTGTGGCGTGCGTGCCGACGACGCCGCCTCCGATCACCACGATCCGAGCCGGCTGAACACCGGGCACTCCACCGATCAACAGCCCTCGTCCGCCTGCACTGCGCTTCAGCGCACTACCCGCAGCTTCGATCGCAAGCCTACCCGCGACCTCGCTCATCGGCGCCAGCAGTGGAAGACCACCATGGGCATCAGTTACGGTCTCATAAGCGATCGCGGTGCACCCAGATTTCAGGAGCCCCTTGGCCTGCTCCGGGTCCGGCGCCAGATGCAGGTAAGTGAAGAGGATCTGGCTCTCCCGCAGCTGGCTCCATTCGGACGGTTGAGGCTCCTTAACCTTTACGATCATCTCGCTCGATGCAAATACCTCGCCTGCGGAATCGAGAATCGTTGCGCCGGCGGCGCGATAATCGTCATCGGTTGCACCAATGCCGGCGCCGGCATTGGCCTCGATCATCACGCGGTGGCCCGCTGCCACATATTCGCGGACGGCTCCAGGGGTAAGGCCCACGCGATATTCGTGCGCCTTGATTTCCTTGGGGACTCCGACCTTCATTTGAAAACTCCCTGCCTAGAGGGGTTTTTTAATCGCAAGAGCGCAACGATATTGCGAGGCTGGCGCCTAAATGGCGCAGGAATTCAGCGATCTTGGACTAGCTACGCAGGATTTCAAACAAGCAGATGCGAAGCGTATTGAGACGAGCATGCTCGCTGAGCTAATCATCGTTCCCTCATGCTCCCCGCAAATGCGCGTGGCGTGTTCAACAGATCCGAGGCAATTGTTCGCCTGACAACCAATCGACAATTCTTCCGCCGCCAAAACTGGTCGCCACTTGCACAAATTTGTGATCGTCAGCTACGGCCTCGCCAATATCGGCTGCATCGCATCCGAGCGGATGCCCCTTCATGGCCGCAAGCACGGCATCAGCTACACCAGGCGCGACGATCGCAACGAGCTTGCCCTCATTAGCGACATGGATCGGATCAAGCCCAAGGAGTTCGCAGGTTGCCGCTACAGCGGGCTTTACCGGAATGGCCGCTTCCTGCAGACGGAACCCGAGGCCAGATTGATGCGCAATCTCGTTGAGGGTGGCGGCAAGACCGCCGCGCGTGGGGTCACGCATCACGTGGATGCCGCGCCCGCCAGCCGCCACCATGACGGCCACCAAGTCATGCAGCGATGCGGAATCCGAGACGATCTCAACTTGAAGAGCGGCGTTCTGGCGCGTTGACATGATCGCCACCCCATGATCGCCAAGGCTGCCCGACACCAGCACACGGTCCCCGATCCTTGCTTTGTCGGCGGACAGATCGAGCCCATCGGCCAGAACCCCGATCCCGGTCGTAGAGATGAACAACCCATCCGCCTTGCCGCGCTCGACGACCTTGGTATCCCCAGTGATGATGTAAACGCCGGCACCGCGCGCCGCCGCGCCCATCGACTGCGCAATCGTCCTTAGATCCGAAAACCGAAAACCCTCCTCGATGATGAAGCTAGCTGACAGATAGAGCGGACGCGCGCCGGCCATCACGACATCATTGATCGTGCCGTGCACAGCCAATGACCCGATATTGCCGCCAGGAAAAAACAGTGGCGAGACCACATAGCCGTCGGTCGTCATCACCATCCTGCCTGCCGCAACCTCAAACGCCGACTGATCATTGCAGCGGGCGAGCCATTCATTACCGAAGGCTTGGTGAAAAAGGCCGGAGATCAATTGTGCCATGGCGCGCCCCCCAGATCCGTGGGAAAGATCAACACGTCCGTTCTCGACGTCGAGCTTGCCATGATAATCCTTGACGCTCATGACAACCGCCTCACCTGATCATCGCGAACTCGGCCGTAGATCCAATACGCAGCACAGGCGCCTTCCGAGGAAACCATGCAGGACCCAACGGGTGTTTCCGGCGTGCAGACGGTTCCAAACAGCTTGCAGTCAACCGGCCGCTTGGCGCCGCGCAGGATCGCGCAGCACTCGCATGCCGGATTGTCGGCGACACGCAGTTCGTGCATCGCAAAGCGCGCCTCGGCATCAAATCCGGCATAAGCCCGCTTCAGCTTCAGTCCGCTGTTGGGGACGAGCCCAAGCCCTCGCCACTCGAACTGTTCACGCAGTTCGAATACCTGCGAGACCTCGTCCTTGGCGCGACGATTGCCTTGGCGCGTCACCGCACGGCTGTATTGGTTCTCCACCTCGTAGCGGCCTTCGTTCACCTGCCGCACCAGCATCAGGATTGCCTGCATCACGTCGAGCGGTTCAAATCCCGCGATGACGATCGGCTTACCGAATTGTTCCACTAGGGGCTCGTAAGGCTGCGTACCGATGATCGTACTGACATGTGCAGGACCGACGAAGCCATCGATTGCGACCCCACCGATGTTGCGCATCTTCGGGTTCTCGAGAATGCTGTGCATCGCAGAGGGCGTAAGCACGTGGTTGCAGAACACGCTGAGGCCCCTCAGCCGCTTCTTTTCGGCAATCCGGACCATCACCGCCGTCGGGGGCGTCGTGGTCTCAAATCCGATGGCAAAGAAGACCACCTCCCTGGTTGGCACCTGTTCGGCGAGCCGGATAGCGTCGAGCGTCGAATAGACCATCCGAATGTCTGCGCCGAGCGCTTTGGCGCGCATCAGGGACTGCCCCTGCGACCCGGGCGCGCGCATCAGGTCGCCATACACGCACAGAGTGACCTCCGGACGCTCGGCGAGCCGGACCGCCATGTCGATCCGGCTCGCGGGCAGAACGCAGACTGGACAACCGGGCCCGTGGATCATGCGAACATTCGCAGGCAACAAATCCTCGAGGCCGTAGCGGGAGATCGCATGAGTGTGCCCGCCGCAGAATTCCATGAACCGGTAAGCCCGTCGCGGACCGGCTTCGGCGCCAATCGCCCGCGCGAGCCCCTGTGCGATGGTCTTGTCACGAAATTCATCGGCATATTTCATGATCGGGGTTCCCGCCCTGCACTGCCTAGTTCCTGCAGGAGCTCCAACGTGCGCTTGGCTTCTGTCGGGTCGATCTTGGATAGCGCGTAGCCGACATGGACAAGAACGTTGTCGCCGACATCGAGCTCCTCGACGAGAGCGATCGATATTTCCAAGCTAACCCCATCGATGGACACGATCGCCATATCGTCGGGAAGAATTTTCGAAATCTTTGCCGGGACCGAAAGACACATATCAGGTTGCTCCTTCCAGGGCTGACGACTGTTCGGCAGTCTGCAGAGCGGCAACCCAGGCCTGACCAAGGCTCAAACCACCATCGTTGGGCGGCAGTTTCCGTGGCACCAGCGGGTTGAGGCCTGCGCTGCAGCAACCGCGCTCAATTTCATCCGCCAGCACCGCGTTCAGAAAACAGCCGCCGCTTAGAACGATGGTATTGACGCCGGTTCTCCGCGCAGCGCGCCTGACCCAGTCGATGCAGGCGACGGCAAAGGTGCCATGAAACAGCCCGGCTCCGTCCGCGGTGTCGATGTTGTCTGCAATCAACCGCGAAAACAGCGGGCGAAGCGACAGCACGTCGCGGTCGATGGTCCAGCCCGCTTCGAGAATTGCAGTCCGCCGTACCAACGCCTCGAGCTTCATCGCGGCCTCGCCCTCATAACTCTGCAAACTTGCAACCCCCAGCAGCGCCGCCGCGGCATCGAATAACCGGCCCGCGCTGGTCGTCGTGGCTCCGCCCGCTTGATCGAGCAATGCTGACACACGCCCAGCCTGCCGCTGCGCAGCAAAGCGAGGCGCGATTTCATGACCCCGGCCGAGCGCCTGCAATACTGCGCTTGCCATACGCCACGGCTCGCGGGCTGCGCGATCGCCGCCAGGCATTTGCAGGGGCGCGAGATGCCCGATGCGTCGAAACCTCGTTCCTTCGCACAATAATAGCTCGCCACCCCAGTTACCGCCGTCGGAACCGAAGCCATGGCCGTCGAGCACCAAGGCAAGCGCAGGTCCGGCGTGCCCGTGCTCAGCGATGACAGCGGCAGCGTGGGCGTGGTGATGCTGGACGGCGACAAGCGCCCGGCCGCTTGCTTGCGCAAACCGGGTCGACGCCATATCGGGATGCATATCATGGGCAATGACGACAGGCTCCACATCAAGGGTCGATGTGAGGTGGTGGATCGTCTGCTCGAACACACAGATCCCTTCGGCCGTATCAAGATCGCCAATATGCTGGGAGACGAAGGCTTCGTTGCCCCGCGTGATGGTGACGGTTGACTTCAGGGCGCCGCCGACGGCGAGCACGACCGGCACAGACCTCGCAAGCCGGATCGGTTCGGGAACATAGCCACGTGCCCGGCGAACGAACTGAGGCCGGCTGGCCACCACCGACAGCACGGTGTCATCGGCGCGCGTCAGGATATCTCGATCATGGGTCACGACAAGGTCGGCAATCCCCTTGAGCCGCCGCAGCGCCTGCGCGTTGTCGATCACGAGCGGTTCGCCGCAAGAATTGGCGCTGGTTGCGACGATGACCGGGGCTGCCCCCGCAAGCCATGTTCCTGTCGAGTGAAGCGCATGAAAGATGAGGTGATGCAGTGGCGCTACCGGCAACATGACACCTACGCGCGATAAGCCAGGAGCCGTCGCGGGCGCCAAATCATTGCGCGAAGTTAAAAGCACGATGGGACGTGCTACGGATTCGAGCAGCGCAAGCTCTGCCGCGTTCGCTTCCGCGATTTCGTTGACACGCTCTATGGAACCGACCATGACCGCGAACGGCTTCTGGGGGCGCTGCTTTCTGCTGCGCAAACGCTGCACGGCGTCCTGGTTGCGCGCATCGCAAAGCAGCTGATACCCGCCGAGCCCCTTTATTGCCACGATTTGGCCGCCGGCAATCGCCGCAGCAATGGCGTTGACCCCATGGCTAAGCCGAGGACCGCATATCGGACACGCGATCGCCTCCGCGCGAAACCTGCGGCTCGCTGGATCGGCATATTCGGCCGCGCAGGCGGCACACAGCCTGAAAGCCTTCATGACCGTGTTGCGGCGATCATACGGAAGCTGTTCGGCGATCGTGTAGCGCGGGCCGCAATGGGAGCAGCTGACGAAGGGATAAAGGTAATGGCGATTTTCTGGATCGAATAGCTCGCCCAGGCATTGCCGGCAGGTCGCGGCATCGGCAACGATCCGAGTTGACAACCTGCCGCCTTCGCTCGTGTGAATCGAAAAATCTTGTGCCGCGAGCGCCCCGGTCCGCTGAACGCAGATGTGGTCGATACGTGCAAGTGGAGGCGGCTCGAGCGGCAAAGCAGCGACAAACTCGGACGCCCGGTTACCCTCGACTTCGATTGTGACGCCCTCGGGGCCATTGACGACGAATCCCGCCAATCCGTATCGCCTGGCAAGGCCATAGACGTAGGGGCGAAAGCCGACTCCTTGCACGGCCCCGCTCACGCGCACGCGCAGCCGTGTTCGGTCGCAGATGGCGGCGGCGCTCATCGCCTGGTGTCCTCCAAGGCGCGCCTTTGATGCGCTACCTGCTCATCGATCCAACCGTAGAGTGAGCCAAAACCCTCGCCGGTCCGCGCCGAGACCGTGAGCACTTCGATCTTGGGATTGACGCGTCTTGCGTATTCGACGGTCTTGCCCAAATCGAACTCAAGCAGCGATGCCAGATCAATCTTGTTGATCAGCATGAGCGAAGAAGCGGCAAACATATCCGGATATTTGAGCGGCTTGTCTTCGCCTTCGGTGGTCGACAACACCACGATCTTGCAGGCCTCGCCTAGATCGAAGGCAGCGGGACAGACCAGATTGCCGACGTTCTCGATGAAGAGAATACCGCGCGTGAGCGGCGGCAAGCGGCGATAGGCCTCACCAATCATGGCAGCATCGAGATGACAACACTTGCCGGTATTGACTTGAATAGCTGGCACGCCGGCCGAGCGAATGCGTTCGGCATCGTTCGAGGTCTGCTGATCGCCCTCGATGACCCCGATCGTCCAGCTGCGCTTGAGCTCGGACACGGCGCGGACCAACAGCGAGGTCTTGCCTGCACCAGGACTGGACATAAGATTAAATACGAGCAGTTCGTGGGCCATGAAGAGGGCGCGGTTTTCCGCCGCGATCCTGTTATTCTTGCCAAGGATGTCGCGCCCGACCTGAATGATATGCTCGCAGCTCTTACCCGCGACCTTCAATGCAGCCGGGTCGGCGCCGCGGCTCACAAACGCCTGCCCATCATGCGCCTGATGATGGCCAAGATGATGAGGGTGATCATGGCCATGGCCGGCATGGTGTGAATGCTGCAGGCCCTGGTCGCCATGCAGATGCACCTCATGGCGATCGCAATTGTCCTGCACATCGGGACGGCCGCGAACGCGACCTTGCGCATCATGCACTTCGGCGCGTTCAGTTGAAGACGCCTGTCCGCTGCAGCCGCATACGCTACACATCAATCGATCTCCAGCTCTTTCACTCGCATCTCCTCGCCTGCTGTTACCTGCAACTGATAGCTGCCGCAGCATGGACAGCACTCATCGCGCCGTGCAATCTCGATGCTCTTCGAACAGGTCATGCACCAGGCCACGCCGGGACATTCGATGATTCTAACAGCCGCGCCCTCGGCAATGGTCCGCGTTGCAACGACAGCAAAGCAGAACCTGATCGCTTCAGGCGCAACATGGCTCAACGCCCCGATCTCCAGACAGACGCTCCGCACCTGGGAAAACGATCGGCGATGCGCCTCCTCCTCGACGATTTCGACGATGCTTTGACAAAGCGCCATTTCATGCATCGTCAACTTTGCGAAACTTGAGTGTGAATCCGACGCAGGGATCAAGCGATTCAATCACCGCACGAACCGCTTTCTGATGTCGTCTCGTCGTCAGCCCCGCGCCCTGCAGATTCCGGACAAGTGGTCCGCGCCAATGGAAATTCCATTCCGTCGGCGCAAGACATTCGAAGCGGGATATCTGGCCCTGAGGATCAAGCTCGACCGCGTGATAGAGCCGGCCCCTGGCGCATTCGATCGCGGCCGCTCCTCGTCCAGGACCTAACCTGTAGCTTTCGATGATCCCAGGCTCGGCCGATTCGATATGAGCACCGGACTTGAGCCAATCGCATAGCTGCCGGATTTCTGCAATTCTGGCCTTCAGCCGCGCGACCGCACCCGACCGACCCAGCCAGAGCCGATCACGCGTCATTTGGCGCGCCCATGGACCCGTCTCGGGCGCATGCCCACCAAGATCGGGACAATGGCAAAATGTCGGGTCATCGCCGAGCAGCCGTTCAGTGATGTTGCGGTCGTCGGCAACGGACAGGAACGAGTGCGCGATCGAGATGGACCTCAGGTCGACTTCGTCAAGCGCTGCAATGCAAAGCGCGAACGGGCTACCGGGCCTCGGCGCGCCATCTTCATCCGGCATGCCGAGTGCCGCGAGCGAAGCCACAATCTGCGCTATAGCCTCACGCCGAATAGAGCCGCGTGCTGGCCGTGCGCCGCCCACAAGCATTGACAGTCCTCGTATGAGGGACCGGATCGCCGCCGCACTGACATTCGGCGTAGGAAACCCGACCAAGAGGCCCCGCAGCAATTCTGAGATGCGCTCGGCAACGACCAAGAGCATACGACGCTGTGTCGTCGCGAGGATGATCTTTTCGTCACGTGCCGCCTCGATCGCGGACAGCAATGCGGTTTGTTGCGCAGCGGCACATACTGGGAAGAGATGCGGCAGCGCCTTGAGCAACGCCGAGGCCGGTTTGCCGGCGAACAGCCGTGCCAGTGGCGGCCGGGCTCGCGGCAGGATCTCGACCGCGGCGATGACGTCGGCAGCAAGCGATATGGTGACATCGATTTTGTTGCGAGCGACGAGGCTCATGCGCACCGCTCCGTCATCATCTCGCGCAAGAAATGCCGGCGGTCGATCGGACAGAGACGTGGCGCTTCGGTATGATTTAGCGCTCGGCGGTTGGGCGGCCACATCGTGGCAAGGACCGCTGCTTCGGCGCGGGCGCCACCCATGTCGTTGCGTGAGATCGCCGAAAGCAGGGAGCAACAGGCAATCGAGCCCAATGATGCGATTTCGCTGCCACCAAGCTCAATGTTGCGGAATCGAACTCGCAAGCGCAGGTTCGATTTCGGTCCAGCATGCCGTTGGCGGTTGCTCTTGCGCAAGAAGGCGACCAACTTCATGGCCCAAGGCGCGCCCATCATGCTAACGGGCCCTGCCCTCTGCACGTGCGAAACCCCGATCGCTTGGACCCTGAACACGGATCGTTCAAGGTCGGTCGCGTGCGCACGGCTCGACCGGCGATATCGCAGTCGGCTGCTACGAGCATCTCCTCAGGTGCCGACACATCGGGGTTCTTGCTCCTGCGAAGGTCCTGTTCGCGCTCAAGCATCATTTTCAACCGACCCGAAGCCGGACATCGACGTGCGAAAGCCGAAGACGCTTTCAGTTTTTGGAACGCAACGCACTCGCGCAGAAGTCTGTGTCGCCATCGCTCTCTTGTCAGTTGTACACGATCCAGCCAATGCCACGTTGGACGCGGGCGCCATCCGTGAGAGCCAGCCGAATGCCAGATATTCTCCAAGTTCTTCACGTGACGTAAGCCTTCATGATTTCCTGCAGGCGTTCGGCGGAATCCTCGAAATCCTCGTCGGCAGCCAACGCAACAATCGGCACGCCGCCGATCTCAAGCGTATCCAGGATGATGTTGTCGATAGAATTGAAGAACTGCACCGACCACACATTCCGTATCGCAGTCGCCTGCACTCGGCATGCGCCGTAGCCGCGAAAGATGAGCTGGACCGGACCATTGCCCACGCTCTGCTGGAGAAACGCCAGGTCGATGTCGTTCATCGGCAAAAGCGTGAGATTGATGACATGCGTGCGCATGCCAGGCCGCCAGGCGCGGGCCCGCTCGCGTGTTTCGGCGAGCACCGGCAGCACGTTCATCGCCCCATCCGGCGCGGTGCCGATCGCCAGATCGGTCGACGCCAGGTCCGTTGCGGCGCGCTGCACGATCTGCGGGATCGCCCCGACTTCAACATATTCGTGTGCCGGATCCGTCCCGATGCGCACGCGCCAGATTCCCGCAAGTACGGACTCCTGGATTCCCGCCTGAGAGCCATCTGGCAGCGCAACGACGCCGGCGACCTCGCCTTCCCCAAGCACTTCGGCAATCAGGTTGCGCTCGAGATCACTGAGATTCGAAAGCCTGTACAGTTGCGTGCGTGCGCTACTCTTCTGGCCACGAGCGGCGGCAGCTGTGTTCGATAGCAGCGTGATGGCATTCGGACAGTTTTTTGCAAGCTCGTCGGCATCGCGCCAAGCGCGCCTGGCCAGCGTCGCCACAGCCGTTGGCTCGCTATGGACGATGTCGCGACTATCCGCATTCACGGGAAACCCGCCCACCGCCGCAGCGGCGGCTTCGTATCGAATACGCGCCGCCGTTTTCATGATGCGAAGTTCCGTGGGGCTCGCCGAGAGGCAATGCTATCGGCGGTGCAGTCGCCGCCGGCGTGTGGTCCGACGATCGGTGCCGAGATGCGGTCGACCTTGACCAAACGGATCTGGCTCTTGCCGACCCGGCGCAGTGTGCCGCGCTGATGGCACTCGATCTGCGTCGGCGGGCCACGCAGGCCGAGCCGCCCACCCAGCTCGCTACCGGCGCCGCGCGCGGTTGCGCCCCCTTGCATGGGCCGCCGGTGCGCCTTGATCTGTTCAGAAAGCGCGTTTGCGACGTGGTTGGCCCACAGCGAATTTACGGGACCCGCTGCCGACAGCAGCTCCACGCCCCAACTCCCGGGATCCTGCGCGGTCAGATGTGCACCGGCGTTCGCTCTCGCTACCTCGGACAGAGCGGGCCGCGCCAAATCATGCTGCGCCGGCTGGAATTTCATCAGACGCCTTTCCGATAATCTTTGGTTCTGCTCGGCGAGCTATTAGCAAGGCACATGCCAATCCATCGTCTCGCTGCAATCGCGTGCGCGCCCGGATCAGCAGGTGTAAGCGCTTGACATCTGCTGTGCATAGGTTGCCTACGATGCAGATTCGATTTGCGAGCAAGGCGCGGTAGCGCGATGTCTGTGCGCGGCGCCGCTACCGCAGGTGGTCGGGCAATTGCGGCTCACGACCGATCAAATCCGCAAAGAAGCGATCGCAGTCCTCGCCACTGAGGCCGGCCTCGAGCCCGTCGAGTGCTTCCGAGATCCGCCTTGCTTCGTCCTCCTCCAAGAGCCGCACCGCTGTGTCGATATGGACGAGGACCTTGGCGCCGACCGACGCGCCGGAGAGCAGCATGACTGAGACACGCCGCTGTTCATCGCCATACTCGCATAGCGCCGTGATGCCGTCGGTCTCAACAATCGTCATTGGTAAGCCAAGGCACATGAATAGCCGCGGGCCGCTAGATCGGCCGCTCCCTTTCATAATTGACATGGTCGATATTGTTCCCCAACAGCCGTTCTGATACAGGCAGCGGCGAAGCCCGCAGTTTCGCCGGCGAGCCCCACTGGGCCAGCAGTTTGCAAGCCAGTTCAATCGCGGGCGCGATCTGAAAGCGCACCGGTGCAGTCAGCGGACCGCCCCAACGCTCCAGGTCCAGCGGCTGACAGCCGATCAGAGCGAGCTCTCGCGGGCAGCGGTCAAGCAGGTCGGCTGCACTCAAGACCTCTTGAAAGCCGGTCTGATGCAGACTCAGCTTCTTGGCAGCGGTAAATTTCGGCACCTCGTCATTCCGCACAAGCATCAACTTCCCGGGCGAAAGTCCATAGTCGATGGCATCGAACACGATCAGGCAATCGGCCTGCTCAAGGAAGCTGACAAGGTAGAGCCCCTGCGTGCCACCATCGAGGATGGAGACGTTGTCATCGATGGTGTAGCGACGATGAAACTCCTCTACCACTCGCACGCCGAATCCCTCGTCGGCCCATAGGATATTGCCGATGCCGAGCACCAGGATCCTTTTCTTGCTCTCCGGAGTCAGCATCCGCTTCCCAGTCAATCGCGGAACTGACGCTGACCCGAAATCATCGAGGAGATGCTCCGCCCCGACATGATGTCTTCCCGGATCACCGCGTAGATGTGAACCAGCGCAAAGGTCACGACGATCCACAGCCCGAGATGATGCCACGTATGGACGTCCTGACTGTTAGGCCAGATTGCAAATACCCAGCCGAACAGCTTGTACTGCCAGCTGTCACGGCCCGCACCCTGTCCATAAAGTGCAAAGCCTGTGACGATCATGAACGTGATCGTCTGCGTGAACATAAAGAACATCGCAAGTTGAGCCAGCCGATTGTGCCCGACGCGCCTGTCGGGCTCAACTGCGAGAAACGCGTACCAGCGCATCTCATCGTACACTTCGCGCCAAATGCAGCTGCGCCAGAGCGGCACGCGAAATATTTGCATGGCATGCGGGTTTCCCATCAGGGCCCAGTAGATGCGCAGCAGGAAGCCGACGCCAAGCACATATCCCGCAGAGAAATGCGCAAAGCGGATATAGCCGAACAAGAAATTGCCGCTAGCCTCTCCCGGCGTCGCCGGTGTCCCGGTTCCAATGAGATAGCCGGTTACGCCCAGCACCAGAATGGCCGCCGCATTGACCCAATGCCACAGTCGCACCGGCGCTTCATAGACGTAAGCGGCGCCACCGCCGCCGCCGCTAACAGTTGGCGGCGCATCGACGGCGGTAGGGTTTTGCGGAGCCTTGTCGGCCATGTCCCTACCGAACATTGACTGAAGCCATTTCTTGGCCGTCAGGACTGATCACATGGGTTGAGCAGGCCAAGCACGGATCAAAGGAATGGATCGTACGCAAGATCTCCAGGGGCCGCTGCGGGTCCGCGATCAAGTTCACCTCAGGTGGCAGCTTGTATGCCGGATGACCCCAATAGCCGTTCTTGAACGGACCGGGCTGCCCTGATCCGAAGAATTTGGTGAGCCTGATCTGCAGGTCCTTGAAATAACCAGGGGACGAAAGCGGCCAGGGCGAGATAGACTGCGCCAGCGCCGAAGTGGACTTGGGATCGGCCTTGAGCGCAGAGATGACGTCGACCCAATCCAGCGCGTGCAGATGATAAAAATGCACGAGATGATCATGCACAAGCAGGCAAAGCTGCATGATGTTGCGGATCGAGTTCGCATTTTCCGGAATGGTGATCCCTAGCGCGTTTTCAACGGCACGCACCGAGGTGAGCGCATGGGTGCCGGTGCAGACACCGCAAATCCGCTCGGTGAACGCCCAGGCGTCGCGCGGATCCCGCCCGCGCAGAATGACTTCGATTCCACGCCACATCGTCCCGCTCGAGACCGCATTGCGGACCACGTTGTCCGCATCGAGGTTGGCTTCGACGCGCAGGTGGCCCTCGATCCTGGTCAGCGGATCGATCACAATTCGCTTGCCGGAACGATCGAGGTTGAACCCATTCGGAGTCTGGACCACCACCGTCGCCCCCTTTAAGTCGGCTTATCTTTGCGAACTGCGCGATCCGGCTTGTGGGTCAATCGCTTCACGGCCGTGATCGCCGCATGTGCGGCGACGGTCAGCCCAACCGCGCCGGCAGCGGCCATGCCGATCTGATCGGCGTTCTTCTCGATGCCGAACTGCTGGATGGTCGTGAGCCGATCGTAAAACGAACCTTTGTCCCAAAAGCCGTCTTCGGAGCAGCCGAAGCAGCCGTGGCCTGATTGAATGGGGAATGAAACGCCGCCGTTCCAGCGAAGGGCAGAACAGGCATTGTAGGTGGTCGGCCCTTTGCATCCCATCTTGTACAGGCAGTAGCCCTTGCGGGCGCACTCATCGTCCCACGCCTCGACAAATTGGCCGGCGTCGAAATGCGAACGTCGATAGCACTTGTCGTGGATGCGCTCGGAATAAAACATCTTTGGGCGTCCTTGGCGATCGAGCTCAGGAAGCCTTCCGAACGTGGTGATGAAGGTCACTAGGCCGGTCATGACCTCTGCGATGGGGGGACACCCGGGAACCTTGACGATCGGCTTGTCGGTGATCACCTTATCGATCGGTACAGCGCCGGTCGGATTGGGCTTGGCCGCTTGCACGCAGCCCCAGGATGCGCAGGTCCCCCAGGCAATGACCGCCATGGATGATTCCGCCATCCACCTGAGCCTCTCGACGAACGGCTTGCCGCCGTCAATGCAGAACATGCCCCCCTCATTCAGCGGCGGGTTGCCTTCGACGGCAAGCACATATCTGCCTTTGTACCTGAGACGGGCTTCCTCGAGGATGGCTTCAGCCTGGTGACCTGCCGCGGCCATGATCATATCGTCGTAGTCGAGCGAAATCATCGACAACAGGACGTCTTTAATTAGCGGATGGGCCGAGCGGATAAAGCTTTCCGAGCAGCAGGTACACTCGAGCCCGTGCAGCCAGATGACGGGCATACGCGGTTTGGTCTCTAGGGCATTGGCAATCCTGCTTGCGGCGAGCGGGCCGAGTCCGAAGCTCGAGGCCGTCAAACTGCAAAACTTGTGGAAACTGCGACGCGTGATACCTTGGCGTCTGATCACGCTGTAGAAGGTTTCCGTTGCCCCACTCATGAACCCCTTCCAAGTTTCTCGTCGGCCCTGACGAATTGCTCACATTCAGCAGCAAAAAATGGGCCACCGCCCGGCAAACATCTGACGGTTACCAAGCCGCCACTCCGTGATTTGCAGTGGGATCGGCGAGCTAAGCGCAAGCTGCGCAACTGAGCGCGCTCACCGTGCCAATGGTGTCCGGTTTTGACCGTCGATGTCAGAACTCCAACAATGCAGCACAATGGCTCGTCCCTCGCGGCCAATGCGTTATACTCGCTCTTTAAGCACGGTCCCGACACCGGCCGACACGGCAATTGCCGCAGTTCACGCGGCACCGCACTGCTCACCGATTTCAATGGGACTTGTTCGCCATTCTCAGATGCAATGGAGGCCGCGATCGTCGCAACTGCGCAACGACACCAAAGTGGCAGTCACCAACAACCCGAACCGGCGACCAAGAACGGCGCGATAGCGAGCCCTCCGCGCCGCAGTACACCGCCTTCACCTTTCAGGGCGGATCGATCCAATCTGCCTTGGGTCAATGACGCGCGGTACCAAGCCCGCCGGGATTGCGGGCGCAAGGCTGGGCGCGTTTGAGAGCTTTCATCCAGAAACGTTTGCCGCGCGGCGAACAGGATGGAAGTGGAGCGTCGACCATGATGAGAGGGCTACGCCGGGCTCGTGACGCAGGGAGG
>NZ_JASAUT010000046.1:0-62203 GCF_029952935.1 Bradyrhizobium sp. Mp19
TAGCCATGTCGTTCTGTGAGCCAAGGAGTTGCCAGACATATTTGTCTTCCTAAGACCGCTTGGCCTCCGACTTGGCCCAGACGATGAGGGAAGAGCGGCCCGAATGGTCGCCAAAGCGGGCTCGGCCCGCGAAAGTTGGTGACGCCCCGTAGAGTTTGCACTTCACCGCTGCAGCGGATGTATCGGGAGTCTTCGATAGAAGGGATGCCTCGCTCAATTCCATCGCTCACGATCCAAGATTTCCTTTCCCAGACAAAGACTGCATCGAGCTGGCAACAGTCTATCGTTCGGCGGAAGAAAACTTCTATGCTTATCCATGGATTCTGAACGTATAGGGTCTTCCACGGCAGCATGCTGGCGGCTTTTAGCAGGCGCGATTTCGTAGCCGATGGGCCGAGTGACGGCGTCGGACAGGGCGCTCAAAGTGTTCGACGTCGACCGGTCTGGCCGAGACCACTTCTCAGATAGATGACGGAGATTGCGGGTGAGAACATCGCCGAACAGGGGCGCGCCGCGCACTGCATTGTTGCTACCTCGTTGAAGCGCGATGCATGAGGAACTCGGCCTTTGCGCGACTGGTTCGTTGGCCTAGCCCCGGCCCGTTAGTCCTTAATGTCTCGTTAACCCTTTCTTCATTGCCGAGCGGTAGAGAATCGGAGTTACTAACGCCGAACGTAGAGTTTTCGGCAAAATGTCGTAACCACGAGATGCCGCCGTGTCTTTGACAGAACAAACTGTCGCCGATCATTCGGCGTTAAATGAGCCTCGCGCGATCCATGAACTGATCGCTGCGGACGCTCGCGAGCTGTCTGCGAAGCTTGTCGCCCACAGACTGAAACTCTTCCCGCCGAAAGCCGCCAAAACCTTACGTCGATTCTCGTCCGGCGAAGCGGCCAAGTTGATCGGCGTGAACGACTCCTATTTGCGGCAGTTGTCGCTCGAGAAGAAGGGGCCCGATCCCGAGATCGGCCCAGCCGGCCGACGTCTCTATTCCTTGAGCGACATCCAGGCGCTTCGGACTTATCTCGACGAGACCGGAAAGGCCTCGCGTCGATATCTGCCGACGCGCAGGGAAGGGGAGCATCTGCAGGTCATAGCTGTCGTTAACTTCAAGGGCGGTAGCGGCAAGACCACCAGCGCGGCGCACTTGGCCCAGCATCTCGCCTTGCAGGGATACCGCGTTCTTGCGGTCGACCTCGATCCCCAAGCGTCCTTATCGGCACTGCACGGATACCAGCCCGAATTCGACGTCGAAGAGAACGGCACCTTGTATGGCGCCATCCGCTACGACGACAGCCGCCGCGAATTGAGCGACATCATCCGACGGACCTACTTCCCGCTCCTGGATATCGTGCCAGCGAACATCGAACTGATGGAATTTGAGCACGAGACGCCCAAGGCTCTGGCCCAGCGGCAGTCCGGAGATCCACTCTTCTTCGCAAGGGTGGCGACGGTGCTCGGGTCGGTGGAGGCGAACTACGACGCCGTTGTCATTGATTGTCCGCCCCAGCTGGGATTCCTTACGCTGTCGGCACTATGCGCCGCGACCGCAGTCCTCATCCCGGTGCATCCCCAGATGCTCGATGTGATGTCGATGTCGCAGTTTCTTCTGATGACCTCGGACTTGTTGGAAGTCGTCGCGAAAGCCGGCGGCAACATGAATTACGATTGGATGAGATATCTCGTTACGCGCTACGAACCCGGCGACGGTCCGCAGGCGCAGATGGTTGGCTTCATGAGATCGCTTTTCGGCGACCGCATGATCACAAACATGATGCTGAAAAGCACCGCAATCAGCGATGCCGGCATCACCAAGCAAACCCTCTACGAGGTGCCGCGCGAACAGTTCACGCGATCGACCTACGACCGCGCGATGGAGTCGCTCGACGGCGTCAATGGAGAAATCCAGAACCTCATGCAAGCGGCCTGGGGGAGAGCCTGATGGGACGCAAGAACCTACTCAGCGATCTGCTGAGCGATGCCAAGCCGGCCGCTTCTAACGCGCCGCCGGCCGAGGAGGGGAGGGCACCCCACCCGACCCTCGGTGGGCGTGGCGTCGTCGGAGCCATGAGTCGATCGCTTGAGCGATTAACGGCCGAGAGCGAAGCGGCGAGAGCGCTAGCCGATCGGTTCGCCAATGGCGAGACAGTGCTCGAAATCGAGCCCTCGCTGATCGACGCATCTATCGTGCCCGACCGGATGCCTGGTACGGACGAGGAGCATGAGGCTCTGGTCGAATCGATCTCCGCCAACGGCCAGCTCGTTCCCGTTCTACTGCGTCCTCATCCAAGTCAGCCGGCCCGCTACCAAACGGCTTACGGTCATCGCCGGGTGAGGGCGCTGAAGGCACTCGGACGGCCGGTCCGTGCGGTCATCAGGAAGATGACCGACGAAGAACTCGTGGTGGCGCAAGGCAAGGAGAACGGCGAACGGAAGGATCTTTCGTTCATCGAGAGGGCAATCTACGCCGTCACTCTCGAGGACCGTGAGTTCAAGCGTGACACGATCGGCTCCGCCCTTAGCGTCGATAAGACCGAACTTTCCCGCCTGATCTCGGTCGGCCGCGCCATTCCGCGTGCGCTGATCGAGGCAATCGGCCCCGCCCCGAAAACTGGCCGGAGACGGTGGATGGAGCTCGAAGCCTTGCTCCAGGGCAAGGATGCAATTGGCGACTTGGCGCCGCTGATCTCGAGCCAGGCCTTTCGCAGTAAAGATTCCGATGCGCGCTTCCTTGCCGTATGCGCAGCGCTTGCGCCCAGGCCGCAGCGAGCGGAACCTGAATCTTGGACATCTGCCGACGGCAAGGCAGTCGCCTCGATCGACCGCAAAACGGAAAAGACCACTCTCGCGGTAAACGAGAAGGTTGCCCCGGGCTTCGGCGAATTCGTCGTAGGACGGCTAGGTGAACTCTACGTGGAGTACCTCAAGGGAACTGCGTAAGCGCGCTTCCCGAGGCTCCTGCAGAACATGGCGCAGCCAGCAAAGAATGCTTGCCGCGCGATCAGTAGGCGTATCGATTTTCAACAGAGGAGTAGAACGCAAAGAAAAAGGCCCCCGAAACGTCTCCGCCCGGAAGCCTTCTCTAACGTGTAAGCAGCCTTAGAGAATCACGGACGCGAATCCCAGTCAAGCGTATTTGCTGCGGTATCGATTCGCCGAGCGCTTTTTCTTTGCCTGAAAAGGCGAAGAACATGATCGACAGTCACCCAACGACGCCCTTCGGGCGGCGCGCGCTGACGCTTGCCATGATGGCGAGCCAGGCGGCCGCGAAGGCATGCCCTGAAGACAGAGTAGTTCACAAGTGGAAGATCTTCCGCGCGATCACCGATGCGAGGGAGCGGCTCGATATCTCGGATCGTGCGTTGACCGTGCTCAACGGCTTGCTGACGTGTCTACCGGAGACGGCTCTCACCCCTGGCAACCTCGTTGTCTTTCCCTCGAACGCGTCTCTGAGCGAGCGCACGCACGGCATGGCAGGGACCACGCTCCGCCGGCATCTCTTCGCGCTGGTCAACGCGGGACTCATCATCCGCCGCGATAGCCCCAATGGAAAGCGATACGCTCGGCGATCTGGCGATGGCACAATCGAGCAGGCGTTCGGGTTCGATCTGACGCCGATCGTGGCGCGGGCCGATGAGTTCGAACGTCTGGCCGAGGAGGTAAGGATCGAGCGTCGCACCGTCGCCTTGGCGCGGGAGCGTGTCTCGATACTCCGGCGGGATATAGCCAAGATGATTGCCGTCGCGGCGGAGGAGGGGGCCCAGGGCGACTGGGGGGATGTCCGGAGGCGCTTCGCAGGCCTCAGTGGCCGCTTGCCAAGATTGGTCGGGCTAGGCTTCCTCGAGCCTCTTGCCGAAAGCCTGGAGTCCCTTGCCGCAGAGGCGGGCAAGCTGTTGGATTCCCATCTCTTTGCACAGAAAACGGACGGCAATGACAGCCATTCCGGTGCGCACTATCAGAATTCAAATCCAGACCCCTTTATTGAACTTGAACCAGCCTCCCAAAAAGGCGGGGGGCCGATCGGTGAAACCCAACCGGTGCCGGAGAGGAGGAGCCAACAGACGACGGGATTCCCGTTGGGGATGATCCTCAAGGCTTGTCCCGACATCGCGATGTACTCGCGGACAGGGATCGGAAGCTGGCCCGAATTCATCGCGACGGCCGCGGTCGTTCGATCGGCGCTGGGGGTCAGCCCGAGCGCCTGGGAAGACGCCGTGGACGCTATGGGGGAGGGCGATGCAGCGGTCACCGTCGCCGCGATTCTGCAACGGTCGGCGGAAATCAAAAGTCCCGGCGGCTATCTACGGGGTCTGACGGCTAAAGCTAGGGCCGGGAACTATTCCATCGGACCGCAGATCATGGCGCTCTGGAAGAAGCAAAAGACTGCAAATCATGAACAAGCTTCCTAGCAGCGAGCGGGCGTTCCGACGCCCTGCGACTGGCGACTGCGTCTCAGGAACGGCGGGACGCGAACTGCACTGCGGGTGCGATTGAAGTGTTCGATGGTTCGCTAGAAGCGATGCCGCTGCCGGAGGGCGCGGGAGGCGGTGCGATGCGAAGAAAGGACATAGACTAACGGCGCGCCTACGATGTGGCGGTGAAGTAGCCCACGATCTGAGCTGCGACCTTTTCGCTAGGACTCGCCGGAGCCGGCGAACAGCACCGTCGGTGGCGTTGCGCGCGGCGGCGGGATGGACCGTCCGCCTGGTGATCCTGGTTTGCTCTTGAGATCGTATCGCTGGGCTAGGTCGAGTAGTCGCCGCCTGGTGAACGGGTCCGCGTTCTCAGCCAGATCGCGCGCCCGCTTCGCGAAGCCCCTATAAAAATCTTCCACGACGCCACCCCCGCAACATCACTGAAAACCGGATTTCAGTGCGGGACGCGCTCCGCGTCAAGCGGTCTGGTGCATACGGACAAGTTTTGGCGATCTACATGTGCTCGCGGTGCACCGGGAACTAAGCTGGTTCCGGCAGGGAAAAACCATGGCGGCCGGCAAGTCCAGCGACGCTAGCATCTGTCTCACGCCTCGCCGGGTGGTCGCGTGGATGCGGAGAGTGGGCGTTGAACCCACCTGGCGAGACAGGTCACCAGCCTTTTATCGATCTTGCGACGGCGACTTCGACAGGTGCGCCGACGTTGTTAACAGCGACAAGCTCCATCGCGGGTGATGACCGGCGCCGAGCTGGCCTGCTCAGGTTGATCTGCGCTTTATTACTACGCCGTTGCCTTGAGATCCGAATGGCTGAACCGATTGGGGCCGCCTGTCTTCACTCCATGCGTTTTCGCGATGGGCGCACCCATCTGCGTCCTCGATTACGGCTGGTCTGACCGAAGGACGGTCCCGCTGCGCGGGCCCTCGATCTCGCCCCCGCAACGGCCGTCCTCGACTTTCTTCCCCTGACGCTGCGCGCCATTCCTCGCGAGACAAGAAAGTCGCTGCCGGCCGCCCTCCACTTCGTTTCGGCCCTTCAGGTGCGGGTCGATCGCCTCCGGTCTCACGACCGCCATCGAGGTCGCGATGGGCGCGGCCCGAGAAAACCAAGGGAATGAGACAATGGCTACCATCGGCACCTTCACCTCCACGGGCAATGGCTTCTCCGGCGCGATTAAGACCCTTAACCTCAACGTCAAGGCCAAGCTGATCCGCGTCGAAAATCCTTCCGACAAGGGACCGCACTTCCGCATCTACTCGGGCAACGTCGAGTTGGGTGCGGCCTGGCAGAAGACCGCCAAGGACACCGAGCGCGATTACCTCTCCGTCAAGCTGGACGATCCGAGCTTCCCCGCTCCGATCTACGCCACCCTCGCCGAGGTCGAGGGGGCGGAAGGCCTCCAATTGATCTGGTCCCGGCCGAACCGGGACTGAGTCTCCCAAGAGGGCTCCGCCGCGAGGCGGGGCCTTCTTCCCTTCGAACGGGGAGAAGCTCATGACGGTCGACACCATCGAGGAACTGCGCGCCGAGCTGCGCGACTGCCTGTTCAGTCCCGGGGAGCGCAAGGCGCTCGAAGCGCAACTCGCCGAGCTGATCCGGCAACGCAACCAGCCAATCACGTCCGGCGACGCATCGTCCGCCGATCAGCGGTTTTCCACCGCCGGGGCATAGCCCCGGCGTCGCCTCGTTCGCTCGAGCGGGTCAAACACCTCGCCGGCTCTCGCGCTGTCGTCGAAGCTTTGCATCATCGTCCGACCGTTCGTACCGAACCGGCCTCAGTTGCGGACCACCGCCACGCCGCGAACAGGGTTGGCGCCAAGGATAGCAGGTAGAACCGCCGCATATTGCGGGCTGCGTCGACACGGCGAAGATGGACGCGGTCCGGCGGAAGCTGAGGCGTCCCGCGATTCTTCCGTCATCCAGAATCTGTGTCCAGTTGGATTGTTGAATCGGACAAGGGCGATCGGTTCATTTTTCCTGATAAATCGATTGCAGGTGCATGCGCGATCCCTCGATGGGGGCAGTTGTAGCGGCGCTGACGACGAGCATGAGCCATTTGGCGTGCCGGCCCCAGCTAGATTCAGCTCCCATTCCGGCCCGTTCTCTGGGATTTTCCGTCCGATCAGAGGACGCCATGCCTTCGGATTCCACTCGACCCCGAGACCGCCCAAGGCCTTTGACGCGACGCCGAACGAAGCGCGGAGCAAGACGCAGCTCGAGCAATGGTGGGATCGTCCCTACGGCCTCACCCGTCCGGATGGTCGCATCGAGGTTCGGTGCTTGAACGGCGGAGCAAGGGACCGTTCGACCCATCTCGGCATTGCGGATGACTACGATGCTGCCAGCGCATTTGGCCGAAGCAAAGCAGGCCGAATGCCTGCGATTCCGCGAGTACTTGTCTTGACAAGGCGGGGTCACAGTGCTCCGGCAGCCCCAGCGGCCCGACGAGGAGATGCTGGAGCCCGCTGCGTTCTCGACGGCGGAGGCGACGACCGAGTACCTGCGCGCAAATCCCCCGGAACCATCTTCCTCGCGATAACCGCTCCGAGGGCATGGGCGAGCCCCTTCGGGGACGGCTCTACTCGCGCCGCCAACGCGGCGCTCCCGGAGCCCGCACGCGGTCTCCGCGCATGCGCGTGACGATCCTCTCGCAGGTCGTGGACACATCTTTCGATTGTCATTGAAGTTCCGAAGCCTTGCTTCCGGTAGAAGCTCGCCATCTGGTACATGCAGGCATCTGTCGGTGAAAACAGCGGACGGATCGCAGCGGCGGATTGCCGGCCGTGAAGACGATTTGTTTGTCGGTTCGCGTGTGCAGCTTCGTGCGGCATGATCAGCGGTCTGCGGGCGAGTTGCTTCGATCGTGTCCGCGACGAAGCCGACGTTTGCGAGGACTGGCTGCGCAGATCGACCTCCACGGTCGTGTCGCCGCAGCGCTTCGACATATAGTCCGCTGCTTCGGGTTCGTTGATCGCCGTGAACGAGATCCGGGACGCCGCTTTCGAATGATTTGCTCGTCGCATCGCAGCCGCCATACGCTTCGCGCATCTTGCCGATCAACTAGTAGAGCATCAGCAGGTTGATGCCGTATTTGCGCCCGAGGGCGCCACGCGGTTCTTACCGTCGTCCAAGTTGGGTGGGCGTCGGCTCCGTCTCGTCTTCCCACACTATACGGAGATTGCGAGGTGGCGCTGCCTCAGAACGTGTTGGTTTGAACCAACGCGGCTAGGGGCCCACGCATTTGGCTTTCGTTGTCTTGCTTCAACGCCGGTGTGCGCCCGCCAATTGATGCGAGCTCATTTCGACTGAGCGCCCCGTTCCTATGTGGCTCGCCCACCTGACTCTTCTGGCAGGGGATTTTGTGCCTGGCTTTCAGGATTCTGCCGCGTGCTGGTTCGCAGTGGGCGTTGGTTCAAACCAACACTTGGGATGAAGAGGCCAGTCGAATCAGGACCGAGCCGGTAGGCGAAGCACGGTCTAGAGGAACATGGATGAAACGGGCGCAGATGGTTGCACCAAGGTCGACCCGGTGAACACGATCGTCATCAACAACCAAAAGGGCGGCGTCGGCAAGACGACGCTTGCCGTGCATCTGGCCTGGTTCATGGCGGAAGCGGGCCGCCGGGTTCTGATGATCGATATTGATGCGCAGGGCAATGCGACCGACACGCTCAAGCAGCATATAGGGTCAATTTCGGCGGCCGACCTCTTCAAGCCGGCGACCCGGTTTGTCGCTGGGGAAAACAACGGCATCACACTGGCGCCGGCCGACAGCTCATTGACGGATATTGATCGCGGCAATGCTGCAGCTGTCATGACCCTGCAGCAGAATCTCGCCGATGCCGCCAGCCAGTTCGATGTTTGCGTGATCGACACCCCGCCATCGCTTGGCCTTCGCAGTGTCGCCTGCCTGGTCGCCGCCTCGCATGTTCTGGCGCCGATTTATCTGGAAGATTACTCCGTCAAAGGCGTCAAAGCGCTGATGCAGACCGTGATCGGTGTGCAACGACGCTACGGTCAGGACACGCGATTCCTCGGTCTGCTGCCGTCGAATTTCAACACAAAGTCGCCGCGTCAACGAGCGCACCTAGAGCAGTTGTTGCGCGAAGCGGGCAAGTACGTGTTCCCGGGCCAGATTGTTGCGCGAGATGGTTATGCCGAAGCCGTCGCAGAGCGCGTGCCGGTGTGGAGCTTGAAGCGTCGCTCGGCGCAAGAAGCCGGTCGGGAAATCCGTGCGGTTCTCGCAAAGATCATGGAACGGCTCGATCAGGAGACGACGAATGACGCTTGATCTCAGCTTCAAGGAGCTCGTCGATGTCGCGGCAAACCCGGGCACGGCAGGCGGGCGGCCGCTCCTGGTCGCGATTGACTGCATCGACGAAGACCAGGATCAACCACGCCGGACCTTCAGCGAACAGGAATTGGAGGAGCTCTCCCAATCGATTGCCGAACATGGCGTATTGCAACCCATCGTGCTTCGCCGTTCTAGTGAAGATGGACGCTACGTCATCGCCATCGGCGCGCGCCGGTATCGCGCCGCGCAGCGCGCTGGGCTGCGTGAAATGCCCGCGTTCGTTCAAGACGCCGCCTTACCTGACCGATACGCGCAGATGATCGAGAATATCCAGCGGGATGATTTGCGCGCGCCCGAGATCGCGAGGTTCATCGCAGACCGATTGGACGCCGGCGATACCCAGGCGCAGATCTCGCGCAAGCTCGGCAAGCCAAAAGACTGGGTGTCGCGCTACGCTTCGCTTAAAGCTATGCCGGACTTCCTGCGGGCGCGACTTGAGAGCAGTTCGATCCGTGCTCTTTATGAACTCTATCAGGCCTGGCGCACGCACCCCGACGAGATCGAACGGCGATGCGCGACGCAGGACAGCTTTACCGACGCACAGGCTCGACAACTGGTCCGGGACGTTCGCGGGGATGCCGGCCGCGCCAATCCCCGGAACGAATTACCGGTTGGGCGACCTCGATCCGAAAACTCCGCTCCCCTCCCGGAAGCACTGCTCCCGCGCAACGCGGTGAACGACCGCGAGGCGGCAACGGGGGATCGGCCAAAAGCTCGCGTCGTTTCACAATTGAGGTCGGCAGCATCTCTGGCAATCCGGGTTCGGTATCAGGATCGGACCGGGCAGCTTGTTGTCGATCGGCTCGCGACGCAAGGCTCCCGTCACGCTGTGGTGTTGGTCGACGGCGCGGACCACGAAGAAGAAGTTCCAGCATCGGCGCTTACAATCGAGGAGATCCTGTCGAGATGAACTCGTTCGACACTTTCGCTGCCGCGGCGGCAGACCATCGGTGTGCGCCGGCGGAGCGACTTTCCCATCCGAAGGATGGCGCGTTAGCGCAGCAGCCGAAGGCCGAACGCGCTCCCCACAGCGCCGTAGAGAGGCCGCAGGCTGCTGGAAAGTCGCGGTCCACAGTGCCGGTGTCAGTTAGTGCCTTCGTCTCCTCGCTTGCCGGTGCATCGGTATTCGCGATGCCTACTCCGCCAAGAGAGCGCTGCGAGCAGAATCCGGTACAGAGGGCAGGGGCCCTCGATCGCTTTACAGCGGCGAGCGTTGAATGCAGAGAGTGTTGGTTTGAACCAACATCAAGGGACAAGTGTTTTTGCTTTCTAGTGCAGGATAGGCTTCGCGCCAGCGATGTATTACATCGCGATTGGGATTGGAGTGCATGGCTCTGATCTCGCTTCGCGTCTCCGACCAAGTGGCGGCGGAGTTCTCAGTTCTTGCAGCTACCCAGGGCGGTAAGTCCGCGCTGCTGCGGCGTCTCATTGCTGATGCACTAGCTGCGCCAGCGCCGCGCATCTTGGCGTTGCCGGTCGGGCGGCCGGAGAAGGTGACGGTGCGGTTTCGCGAGAGCGAGATGCGGCAGCTCGCGGAAGTCTCCCATCAGCGTGGCATGACGCGCACCGGCTGGATTGTCGCACTGGTGCGCTCACGGTTGGGGTCGCCAGTGCAGCATTCTCCGGACGAGCACGAAGCGCTTCGCGCGATTGTTCGCGAGCTCAATCGGATCGGCGGCAACATCAACCAGATCGCGCGGGCCGCAAACATCAGTGTGCTGCAGGGCAGGGCGGTTGAGCTCGATTTGTCCGTAATTCAAGAGGCCAAACAGGTTATAGAAAGAGAGCTCGCGCAATTGCGCAATGCGCTGCACGGCAACGCGGATTATTGGGATGGAAGACCATGAGCCGGCGCTCGCCGCGGCCGACCGACTTGGCCTCCGAACTTCCGCCGATCTCGTATGTCTGGGAAACGCCCAATCGGCGCCCACGGCGGGCCGAGTGGGATATCCCCGATCCGGCTACTCCGGGCCGCCTTACGCCGGCGATGCGTGCAAAACTCGAACGCATCGTGCGTCGTGCACCAGAGGTGATGGTCAAGATCACCGGTCGCACAAAGGGTGTGGCGCATCTCAAGTCGCACCTTGCATACATCACGCGAAATGGCGAGCTCGATGCGGAAACAGAGCAGGGCGCGACGCTGGCGGGTCGTTCCGGGTTGAAAGATTTGCAGCGGCGCTGGGAGGATGATGCCGGTCTCGACGACAAGCGCCGTCGTGATGCATCGCTTTCGATCAACATCATTCTGTCGATGCCGGCTGGCACCGACGCAGTTGCCGTCAAGGATTCAGCCCGGGCATTTGCCATCGAGACATTCGGTGACAATCACGATTACGTCTTCGTCCAGCACCTCGACGACAAACACCCCCACGTGCACTTGACCGTTCGGTCCCTCGGACATGATGGCAAGCGCCTCAATCCCCGCAAGGCGGATCTTCAGGCCTGGCGACAACGGTTTGCTGGAGAACTTCGGCTTCGCGGGATCGCGGCAGAGGCAACGCCGCGGCGAACCCGCGGACGGGTTCGAAAGGCCGATCGGGGGGCGGTGGTCGCTTTGCGCAAGCGAAAGATCACGCCCGATGTCGATCGGCTCGCTAGAAAGGAGGTGCTTTCGGAGGTGACGAGCGGCAAGTCTGCCAAACACCCTTGGAGCGAACAGATTAAGACACGTCAGGAAGCGATCCGGCGACGTTATCTCGACTATGCCGCCGAGCTACAGCGCTCTGAGACAGCAGGAGATCACGAGCTCGCGCGCCAGATTCGGCAATTCGTCAAGGACATGCCTGCCGTCGAGACTCGGCGGCATGCGTTGATGAACGAGCTTTCGGAGCTGGCCAGTAGTCGGCGCCGAGACACGAAACAGGACATTGATGCACAGAGGCACGACAAAACAAGAGGCGATGAGCGGACCAGATAGGGAGCGCAGGAATCGTAATCCTGGGGTCAAGGGTTCAAGTTCCCTTTAGGTACCAGCAAAATAAGCCCTTTCGAAGTTCCGCGGTTGTGCATCTCGCTCCGAGGTGTCACCCTATTCATCGGCGTCGTGAGCGTTGAGGACAGAAAAGGATGCTTCCCAAGCTGGATACGAGGGTTCGATTCCCTTCGCCCGCTCCAATTCAAGAAATGCCCGTAGAATAAGGGTTTCCAGCGCCTCCGGGTGACGAATTTCCGTGCTTTTTTGTGTTTGCGTACAACGTCCGTACAAATCCATCGATTTTTTCCGCTCCCGGCACCTGCCTTCACTCGTACAACGGCGGCAAATTGTATCTCTCGATCGCAGCTTTCAGGTGGAAATCGGCGGAGGTTTTCGTTGGAGCGTGTGCTTGTTTAGTCGCTAGGCGAAAGAGAGGGACTAGGCCGGTGTGGCAGCGTCATTCCGCGCTTCAGTCCAGGCGTCGGCGTAAACAGCCCCGTGGAAGGCCAGACGCGCCAGCCAGCCAAGATGAGTTCATTTGGCGCGGGGGCGTTCCTCGACGCGTTTTTGCCGACGTGAGCTCCAGTGGTAGATACCATCGGTCGAAAGGGAGCCGCGCATGGCCATCGTATTCATCACCGGCAGCACGGATGGGCTCGGGAAGGCCGCGGCGCAGTCGCTGCTCGATCAGGGGCACCGTGTGGTGTTGCACGCGCGATCGACCGATCGCGCCGGCTCGCTCGGAGATATCGCATCGCGCGCGGAGGGCGTCGTAATCGGGGACCTACAACGCGGCGTCGAGACGAAACGCATAGCCGACCAGGTCAACGCGATCGGGCGCATGGATGCGGTCATCCACAACGCCGGTGTCTACACGCGGCGGAGCCGCGGTTCGACTCCGGAGGGCCATGCCGTCACCCTGGCGATCAACACCCTCGCGCCGTACGTTTTGACTGCGCTTATCGAACGGCCGGCCCGACTGGTGTATCTCAGCAGCGGGCTTCATCGGGGCGGCGAAGGCTCGCTGGACGATCTCGATTGGAACAAAAGGTCGTGGGACTCGGCGAAGGCCTACGCCGAAAGCAAGCTGCACGCCGTTGCGCTGGCCTCGGCGCTGGCGCGCCGCTGGCCACAGGTGCTGAGCAACGCGGTCGATCCCGGTTGGGTACGCACGCGCATGGGCGGCGCCGGCGCACCGGTCGATCTGCAGATCGGTCAGAAGACCCAAGCTTGGCTGGCCGTGAGCGACGAACCTTCCGCATTGGTCAGCGGGCGATACTGGCATCACATGCGCCAGCAGGAGCCGGCAGGTGAAGCAGTGGATCCCGGCTTTCAGGACAAATTGCTCGACAAGCTGCAGGGGATTACGGGAGTGGCGCTATTGCCCTAGGCACCGTAAAGAGTCCGTTGTTCTCGCTTACCTGCCGGCAGCAGGCACAGGTCCGCTACCAGTTGAGGCAATCGCATAATGGTCGCCGCACCGAAGAAGCCATCGCTCTATGCACGCATGCAAACTCACGGCACTCTGACCGAAGCGCCGCGCGACGTGCCCGACGCGCGTTTTGCGTTGCCGTCTACGATTCACTGGATGCGCGCGTTGGCGATCCTGGTCGCCGACCTGAACGTCGATTTCGCAACGGGCCGGACCTTCTACACGAGGGTCCAGGCGCGCAGCGTGCCCGATCGCGAGCTCAACACCGTTTGCGAGCAGCTCTTATTCGTGCTCAACCAGATTGCTGCGCTGCGAGCTCTGACGTCGGCGCCGAACAAGGCAGACGTTGCGCGGACGGCGATTGTCGCCTGGTACTACGGCGTCTACAGCGCCGCGTCCGCCATGACGGCGGCGATGGACGGATCGTTCCAGGACAATCACACGGAGACCGCGAGGAAGTGGCAGGAACGCTTTCCCGCCAATCGCCTGGCAATGCCGCCGTTCGCCGACTGTCTGTCGAGCGTGCTTCCGGCCACCGCCGATGCCGAACTCGTCCCGATCAGGGCGAGGGGCCGGCACTCCCTGGTCAGCACGCCATCTACGGCACAGGAGGCCTGGGGCTGCTGCGCCGAGTACCTCTCCGGAACGGCGGGCTGGGAGCGGTGGAACGTCGAGGAACGAGTGAGGGAGACGGGAGCCTTCAAGGCGCTGGGTGTCTCCGACTTCCGGAAGAAGGCCGCGCGCGACCTGCGCGACGCGGGCTATGCTCGGCGCGGCATCGGCTTCCTTCACCAGGCGTCGCGGTACCGCGGGAAGGCAAACTACCGAGACGCGATCTTTCTCGCCTACGGCACTTCCGTCCCGACGCAGTTGTCGGGTTTCGTCGACGATATGCTGGCAGTGTTGCAGGCCTTCGCGGCGATGGCGGGGGCCTACTGCTCACTCAGAGTGGGTAAGGCGGCGTGGACGGACTTCGTTGACGATCTCGACCGCAAGAAGGCCATCTCCGTGTCGCCCGGGGATGTCTGGTGACGATCGAACGTGTCCAAGCGGTCATCGCGGATCGCCGACCATCGACCAGTATTCGCGCTCCTGCGCGGCTTCGAGCTCCTCCGGTGTCACGGGAATGAGCGAGAAGTCGAGATTGTACATCGGGATCTGCCAGGTCCGGTAAAGCGTGGCGAGATGTTTCTCCTCGGCCGTGTCCAGCATGAGACCTTCCGAATGGAGGCGTTGCAGCAGCCGGGCGGTCAATTTCTCCCCGTCATGATGATCTTCCCTGTCCTTGTACTCCAGGCTTCCCCAGATGTCGGAGACCGCCCGCAGGCCTTTGACCGTGAACATGCCGACCTGTTCCATGGCGACGGCGACTTGCAAGGCGGTCGGCACGAAGGAGTCGAGGACAGCAAAGCCGGTATATGAATGACGCGGCGCGTTCCAATTCAGCTCGCCGTCCTGATAGGCCTCGATGTCGACATAGAGCCTACTTTCGCGCTGATAGATCGTCCAGTTGGGCAAGATGTATTCACCGGCGTGTCCTTCAAGAAAGTGGCCACGCCGCTGTTGGTCTACGTACTCGCGCAGTTGCGCGAGGTGCATCGGCTTCCAAGAGACCGCCTCGGCGTAGATCAGGCGAGCCAGATGATCGTAGAACCATCCGACGATGCGGTTCATCTTGGACGCGATCAGCTTGGGCGGGCAGCGCACAGCGTCCATGAGGATCAGGATCTTTGCGGCTTCCTCCTTCGCGAATCCCTCGAGCACTTTAGCTTCCCGCCCGTGCTCCTCGCGGAGCTGCTGCGACGACTGCCAGAAGCCTTGCGCGCTTTGAAGTATGATGGGCAGCCCCTCGGCGAGGAATTCGAGTCGCTGGCGGTGGTTGAGCTGGCAGAGACGCTTGGCCTGGTGAAGCCCGATCTCCGGGCCCTTAGGTCTGCTTTTCCGGGCATCCATGTCTGAAATCTCGGTTTCGATACCGCTCGACTATCGCATTAATCGCGTTGGAAGCGAGTGACGAATCTATTATTCGCGTAACGGTAGTGCGTACCGCGGAGGAGCTCGTGCCGGCAACAACAATGAACTTCCCCCGGAGGCTGGACATGGATGGTGTCCTGAAGCTTGGGAAGTCGCTGGAGGCGTTGCCTCAAGCCGACGAATACATATTCGACTTTTCGCACTTTGGGCACGCTGAGCCGTTCGGGATGCTGTTCGCCGCAGCTATCATCCAGGAGTTCCTTGCTCGTCGCGGCGCTCGCGTCGCGGCCCAAAATCTTCAGGGGTGTGGATATCAGAGCCACATGGGATTCTTCCAGGCGATCGGTATCGAGCACGGAAACAAACCGGGTGACGCGGCAGGCGGCGAAAACTACCTGCCCATGACTTCGATGAACGTCGCAGCGTTAAGGCGAAAGGCTGACCTTCAGGGCGTCCAGCTTGGCGATGTCATTCAGCGTGACGCGGAACGAATGGCGGAACGTCTCGCCCGCACCGACGAAGGTGACATATTCGACGCGCTTTCCTACTCGCTGCGCGAGATCATGCGAAATGTCGCCGAGCACAGCGAGGCGCCGGACGTGCGGTTTTGCCTTCAACACTGGCCAACCAAAGCCCGGGTCCATCTGGCGCTTCTCGATTGCGGAATCGGCGTCCGAAGGAGCTTGGAGCGCAACCCGCACTTGCGCATCGAAACAGATTTGGCGGCTTTGCGGCTCGCCCTCAGGCCTGGCATCTCAGGAAAGATGTACGAAGGAGTGGCGCGCGACGAGAACAACAGGTGGGAAAACTCAGGATATGGGCTGTACCTGACGAGCAGGCTCGCTGCCCACTTCGGCAATTTCTGGTTTTTTAGCGGCAGCTCAGCGTTGGCGATGTCCGCGGACAGGGAACGAACCGAAGCGTGCCCTTTTGCAGGGACAGCCATCCGCATTTCGCTCGATACGCGGAAGATAAAGGGGACGAAGGGCCTTGTTGCCAAGTTCGTGGCGGAAGGTGAAACGAGAGCTGCTGCGACCCCCGGCACCTCAAAAAGCGCATCGAAAGGGTCGCAGGTCGGTTGAAGAGCCATCCGCCCGAAATCTCTATGATCACATGTAGAAGCGATAGCGCGGATCCGGCGTCGTGCCGTCCGGCACGTACTTGAGGATGTCACCGACTTGTCTCGCCGCCTTCAACGTGATCGGTAGCGCACCGTCGAACTGCGTGCCGTTCCAGTTCATCTTAGTCAAAGCCAGCGTCTCCTTGAGCAGCAGATTCCAGTCCGGCGTGTCTCGACGCTGCGCGTGCAGTAATAGGGGGTTGGGAACGTAGAGACCCGGGTAGGTCCGGAAAAAGTCAACGCTGCCGCGCGTGTAAAGGATGGTCTGGGCATCGTCGAGCCGCATCGCCGTGCCCCGCAGAGGCGGGTAGACACCGTTGCGGAAGAGCCGGACCGGCGAGCGGCGCGGCATCCAGATGAAGTCCGCGATCTCGATCTCGGATTGTTCGATGGCCTTCTGGAAGCCCTCACGCTCTTCGGGGTGGAAGCGCGACGTCTTGTGAATGACCAGGCGGGCAGGATAGTTGCCGTGCTCCTTCTTGTAGCTCTGCAGGGCAGTGCGTGTCAGGTTGAAGGCGTCCAGCGACGACAGATAAGGCTGCCGGTCCGCCTTGTCCTTCAGGCCCGGGCCCCCTTTGAGGATCAACCCTTCGCCGCGCTCGTCGAACAGTTGGGCCGAACTCGTCTGTAGCGACGTCCCGTCGAGACCTTCGAAGAAGCTGACGCCCATGAACGTGGCCGAATACTCGCGCTGGTCGCGCACCATGCGCCAGGGCGTGCCGCCTGCCTTGTAGTAGAGGGCGCAGAAGAAATTCCAGGCACGCGTCGCCTCGTCCTGCACCTTACGCGTGGACAGTTCGGCGAGCTTACGCTTCACGACGGCGTCGTTGTCGTAGGTGGTGGGCCAGACGATCTGGATCGGAATCCGAAGCGCGAGGGTCGTGGCCTTCAGCGCACCCCGGAAGTTATCGATCTCCCGGTCGGTCACCGGCGCGTCCTCGGGCTCCTTCTCGTCGGCAGGAACGTCCTCCTGGTCGTCTTCCGACGGTTGGGTCCTCATGTTGCTTACCCGCTCGATGATCTCGACCGGGAGTGCGCAGATGACAACCTGGGGCGGTTGGTCCTGCTCGGCGAGGACTTTGACCTCGTTCGTGAAGACTTCGACCGCCAGCGACACGGCCTTGTCGTCGTCCTTCTCCGAGACAATGCGCGAGATCACGGACTGCGACAGCGTCCGGACGTGACGCGGGCCGACCTCGAAGCTGCAGCGAAACGGCCCCAGGATGGTGCTGCCAGGGAATTCGGGGAAGAGGTTCGGTTGACGGCTGTTCTTCGCGGGGATTCCGGATTCGCAGCGGCGCAACCAGTCGCCGAGCTTTCCGACGGTCTGGGACGAGCCGACCACACCGAGGTGTATCTCCTTCGTCCGTGCGGTGGAGAAGTCGACGGGACCATAGTGCATCAAGCCGAAGCGCACGTCGATGTGCCGGCCGTTGGCGGCGAATTCGAGCAGCGGTTCGGGAAGGTGGGAGAGGTCAAAGGAGCTCAAGCTGTGCCTTTTCCATTCTTGTCTTTTCCTCCTCGTCCTCGTTCTCCCGCCACAGATCGTCGTTGAGGCCGAAGGGCAGGCCGGGCGCCGGGATCGTGGTGAAGACGAGCGGATCCTTGCGCAGCAGGTCCGGCTGCCGGACGAGAAAAGCAGTCCACATGCCGATGTGGCCGCGGACGCTCTGGTTCGTCTCCAGCCGCTTGATGCCGCTCATCCTCTCGGCAGAGTACCTGGACTCGTGGTAGCCGTCGGAGGTGAAGTGATAGGTCGGCTCGACCGCCAAGTGCCACTCTTCGCCGATCCGGAGGAAGTGGGCGTGAAAGGCGTCGTGCCGGAAATAGGATGGCTTGTCGTCGTCCTTGCGTTTGTAGGATTTCACGACGCCGCGCGACGTGTTCTTCTCGAACGAACGATAGGGATAGATTCTGCTCAGTTTGCCTTTGCCGAGCTTCCAGAACAGGTACCGGCCGTCCCGCCAGTAGGCGAGGGGCTCACGGACCATCTCACCGAGCGTCTTGTTCAGCAGTTCGACGAAGAGCCGCCGCGTCACCTCGCCCTCAGATTCGCTCCACTGCAGGGTCTCGATCGTCTCCTCGCTGCCTTCCTCGATCACGTCGCGGAAGGGCGGCATCGAGATGTCGCGGAAGCTGTAGATCCGCTTGCCGTACAGGATCCAGTCGACGGGCACGCTTTGATAACGCTCGACCAGAGCCTCGCGGACCTCCGAATAGTTCAAGGTCGTTTCTGCCACGTGCAGCATGGTCGGGAAGGCGACCTTGAGCAGGTTGGTGTTGAGCGACTCTTTGATGCGGGTCGAGGGCACCACACGGCCCGGGGCGGAGAAACTGGCAACGGTGGCCGCCAAGCCCGGCAGGGCGGCCTCGTTAACGGCATCCTTCGTTTTGTTGAAGATCACCTTCCGGGAGCGCCTGTGGTCGGCGTCGGCGAACCAGGTGTGAAGCGGCTTCCAGAAGATGCATTCGTCGCTAAGGCGGGCGAAGAAGAGGACGACCGGCACGTTGGAGCCGAGCCAGTAGTCCAAATCTTCCTGTCTGCAGAGGTAGCTGAAGCTTTCGTCGGTCTCCTCGGTAAGACGACCCTGCCTTTGCGTTTTCAACTGGGCTGTAATCCATTGCGCCCGGACTTCGCCGGTTTCGGAATCCCGCAGTTCGAGAAAGCCGTCGATGCCGGCATCCAGAGGACCGTTAGGCTGAAAGCTCAGGCCGACCGACAGCAGGCGGGCCCCAAGTAGATGCACGCCTTGCTGCCCGATTCTCTGCTGTTCGGAGATCTTCTTCACCGCGCACCGACTCGTTGCAAATCCAACCCTATAGCCAGTATGCAACGAGAACTTGAGTCTAGACGGTAAACTCGCTCTCCACAGGAATCTCCCGATCCGGAGCGAGCATACTGGCAGTAGCGGAGGCCAACGGCTACGAAGTTCCGATCGACATCGATGCATTTTCCACGGCGATCATGTCCGGCCGGCCGTACACACGTAAGATAGGACTATCGACGTGTCTTGCTCCCGTCGGCCGGTTTCGCGCGCACCGAAGACCGGTTGTCATGCGAAAAGGCGGATAGATCCAGCGTGAGACTACGCAATTGCTTCGCGCTCTCCGAGTCATGACTTGCCAGCAGATTTACGAGGTCTTCCTGATCGGGCTGTCCCATCGCCAGACGATAAAGCAGGCGCTGATTTCTCAAACGCGCGAAACGTCGGACGTCGCGGCTCTGAGGCAGTGCGAATAGGTGCCGTTTGATTTCCGCGTTGGGCATTGTCCACCATGGGCTCATCCCGGTGTCGTCTCCGTAGGACCTGTCAGCCTCGCGCGCGATCACGTCCCATGGGGAAGATCCCAGTTCGCGCGCTTCGTCGAGGGCTGCCTTGCCGAGCGCCTGGGCCAACGGTCTCCGGACGGTCAGACCGCCGAATCTCTGGATCCGCCCTTCCCGTTGTTCGAGATCGACCGGGCTCGAGCAGAGATCCCAATGGCCCAGCCGATCGCACCAACTGTGAAAGTCGAGCCCCTCCTGGCCGACCGAAGTCGTCACCAAGATGTGGGGCCAGAACGGCGTATTGAACGCCGCGCGGATCTCCTCCGCGCGCGCGGCCGGAGGATCGTCGGCTCGTCGGTCCTGCCGTTGGGTCTCGCTCTCCGTCGCGCCGAAGGGCACTGCGGCGTGACAGCGAATCCGCAGCCGATCCTTTTCGCCGACGTCCTTGAATGCGAACGTTCCGACGTTCGCTGCGAGCGCGACCGCGAGGTCGTCGATCAGCTCGGATGGGGCGACTTTCGACTTGCGCAGCCAGAAATGTTCGTCGAGCGCCGCTTCCAGACATCCATCGGTGCAAGCGCGTTGGAATTTCTCGGTAGCGTTTTCGCCCGGCAGGACGGACCAGAAGACGGGGCGGTCCAGATAGAACCGGAAGCTGGACCAGCAGAACTTGACTAGACCGAGATAATGTTCGCTCCCGGATTGGAATACCGTCGGAAGGTGTCGGAGCAGGGCTCGGCCAACGACATTTCCGGGGGCGCCCAAAGCCAGATCAACCAAGGCGTCCAACTCCCCTGATGAAATCCAGGCGATCGGCTCCGCATCGTCGCGTTGGCCCAACAGCAGTTGCAACGTGGCGTCATCGGACGAGACCTTTTTCCATGCTTTGCGGACCGGCTCGTAGTCGTTGGGGCGGATTTTCGCATGCGCACGCTCGATAGCCGCCAGGACCGCCCAAGCCGGCTTTCGACGACAATTTGCTCGTGCGTTAGGCGCTTTTGGCGCGATCGCCTTGGGAAGTTCTTTGATGATTTGCAGCCGAACGGTCGCGCGAACTTGCTTGATCGTGGAGTTGACCTTTGCGCGCAAAGGGTCGGCGCAAAGGATCAAAAATGGGGAGGGGTAGAAAAGCGCGAGCGTCGGACCTTGGTTCGGTTTCGGATTCAAGTGCCGTTTCTTCCAGGCCTCGGAGTATGCCAGGTGCGCTTTGCCGCCGAAGCGCCTCTCCACCTCCAGGCTCGTGAGGGCCGCCACGCTCTGCGGCGTTGCGCGGAAGCGGCTGAAGATCAGCATCTTCGGAGAAGTTTCGGCCTTTGCCCAAGGGCCGGACGGCGTCCACCAGGCGAGAGACGGCGCGACCCATGGCAACGCGAGAGAGGCGGGTGGCGCCAAAACGTTCAACGCGCGGAGCTTCGCGCTTCCCCATCCATCTTTCGGAGCCTTGAAGCAATTGGTCACGCCTAGGCGAGGAACGCTGCGGGACGTCGGAAATTTGACGCCCTTCGAGATCTGATACCGATCGCCGAGCGACTGCGCCGGGAGCGGTACCGACAACCAGTACGCTATCGCGCTCCCTTTGAATTTGTCGCGAACGTTCGCTGCGAAATGACGGTACACGTCGAGGTCGTGCGGCTCCATCGAGCTGGGTTGCTGCAGATCGCCGACATTCATCGCGACGGGTCGTTCGGTCCGCGACATGAACGGCGTCAACATCGTTTGCAGTTGCCGCTTGATTTCACGCGCTTCGGCCATCGGCCCGGTTCTTTCGTGCGGAACCAGCCGTCCGATCGCGTGCAGAAGGTCGCCGAAGCGCCGGAATTTCTTCTGGGCAGCCGTCCGCACCGACGCTCCCGCGAGGAATTCGACGATGTCGAAGAACTCCTGGTGGGGTTGGACTCCGGCCTCCGTCTCCCAGCGCTCCGCATAAAAGCGATACGGCGTGGCGGATAGCAGCAGCAGAGGCGGAGGCGTTCCGCCGTCCGCTCCATCGAGAAGAGCGCGGGCAAGCGGGTTGTCGACTTTGGCGTCGAACAGGTCGCGGTAGCACTGAAACTCGTCGAATACGACGACATCGGGCGGCATAGAGGTCAGAGCGGCACGGGCGAGCGCCTTTCGAAGATGCCCGAGAACATTACCGGCCTTGGATTTCTTTACGGCGGCCAGAATGCCGTCACCTACGGGAAACCCGAATTCTGCCCGCAAGGCGCTGGCATAGGCGTCGATGAAGCGTCGTGAGACGTTTTCCATCCTTTCTCGCGCTTCGCTGACCGCCCATGGCCAGCTTGTCGTCGCGCCGTGCTCGAGAAAACCTCTCGGAAGGTCCTGCCGAAGGCCCGGGTAACGTTCGTCCAAGAGGCAACCGATGAAAGCCCGCTCGAGGGCCTTCCCGCCGTAGAGCCGCTGCGAGCCGGAGAACGACGTCTTCGGCGTGAAAGCGTACAACCTCAACGTCCGGGAAGGAGGCTCGAACGGCATGAGTCCGACACGGTCGACGGACGAAAGAGCGGCCTTTGCGTCCTTCTCGTCCAGAAAACGCAACAGTTCGGATTTGTTCTGATCGGCTACCTTGAGGCCGCTCGTGACATAGTAGACCGTGAACTTCCGGGCGTCGGCTGCCAATTCAGCGATCGTTTCCCGCGCCACGATGGTCTTGCCGAGACCGACCTCGTCGGCGACGAGAAAACGTCGTGTGCGATTGCCTCCGCGCAACGCCGCGATCACGGCTTCCACCGTCGCCCGCTGGAAAGGTTTGACCCTGGCCGTCATGACGCAAGCCGCTCGCGCGCCATTGCCCAGATCTTCGCTAGTTCGTGGAGGTCCGCCCGGTCGGCCTCGCTGAGGGTCTGGTCGTGGGCGAGGATCGCGTCGACGTAAGGGCCGAAATGGCGGTCGACGCGGGAAAAAGCTTCGGGATCTCTGGCCCAGGCCGACAAGATGTCTTCAAGCGTCAGGCCGTCATGGATGACCGATTTCCTGTTCCGTGACGATTTGCCCGGCTCTTCGTCCCATTGAGTTGGGTCGGAAGAACGGACGTCGCCGTTCAGCCTCGTCCGCATCCATTCATGGAACGCGCGCAGTCCCATGTGACGGGCGAGAGCCGCGATGTCACGGCCGGCTTCCAAGCCCGGCGTGACCTCGACCCGCTGCATCCAAGCGAGCTCTCCCTCCGGTCCCGCGATGCGGACCTGAATGAATTCGCTTTGCAGCGCAAGCGGGACGGATCCTAGGGCGAGTACGCTTACGCCCGCCGGCCACGCCAGCAGGTCGCCGTTGGCAAGTCCGACCGAGAGTTCGTGCGTAAGCTTGGCGAGTTGCGGGACAATCCCCGCATCCAACGTGAATTTTTCCGCATCTCTCAGTAGGCGAGGATTCCACGTAGCCATGAGTTCCCGGCGCGACTTGTCGAGAGCTTTGGCGGCATCGGTCGCCGTGGACGACATCGCGGCGATCTCATCGATAACTACAGGACTAGCGGAGTCCGCCAGGAATTGCAGACCGCGCCGAAACTCGTCGCCGGCTTTCAATTCCAGCATGATTTCCGAATTTCTTCCGAGCCATGCGCGATCCGTGGCGTTGGCGCTCCCTACTCGCACGACGCATTCCGATTCCATGTCGAAGGCGTAGATCTTCGCATGCAGGGACAACGGCGGAGGTTCCGCATCGTCACCCGCGGCGGCGTCCGGCTCGCCAGGGACCGACGGCGCCTGATCGATGGCTGCATCCGGAGCGGCATAGGCGAGAACGCGGGAGAAACCCGCCAGCGGCTTGCCTGCCTTGCCGGCTAACTCGATGAGAGCCGGCATCGAGGAGATCAACGTTCTTCGCCCTTCGGGCCCCCATTTGGACGCCATCTTCACAAAAGCCGGCGACAGAAAGGGACTGACGATGGTGATGCCGCGAACGCTGCCGGCCGGCGGTTCGACCGGAAGCCCAACGTTCTCGCCGAGACCGTCCAACAGCGAGCGGATGGAATATCCGGACGGCGCCTCCCACCAGATCTGTTCGAGCTCCACAGCCAAGGCATCGGCGTCGTCGCGACCTGCATCCGCCGCGAGTTTCGCGGCGACGGCTCCGATGCCCGGGAGGAGAGTCTTTTTCTTCCCGCGCTTCGGCCCACCTGTCAGGAGGACACCGACGTCCAGATCGCGCGAGCGCGTGAGGTTTCGACTTCCGATCCAGAGCCGCCATGACGAGGCGAGCGATGGCGCGTCGTAGGCGACGAGTGCGATCTTAGGATGCCAGCTTCTCGTCCGCTCGTCGTGAGTCTGCTCGACGATGAATTGATCGAGGATGCCTGCGATCTTTGGAAGGGCAATAGGGCGGGCGATGCGGCCCCGCTGGATGAGGATCTTGACCTTTCCGGACAGTCTATCGATTGCCTGAGCAAAATCGACGACCGTGCCGCTACCCTTCTCGTCGTTCCGACCGATCAACGCTAGGAGCATCGCGGCGACGGCCGAGACGTCGACCGAATAAGTAGCGAAGAGAGCGAGGCGCACCGAAGCCGTCGGGTCTGGACGCAATTCGTCGAGATAGGGCTGCCCTTGCCAGGCCGGGCGCTTCTCGCTCATGCGTTTCCCGTCAAATCGTTGAGAAGACGCTTGATGTTGCCCCACCGGTAATGCAGCGGTTCGGCTTTCCCATGTTTCTCCGCTTGCCATTCCAATCGCCGGTCGATCCCGAACTGATTGTCGCTCAAGCGAGTCCGGTCCTGCTTCCGAAAGCGTTATGCCCGGGCATAGGTCTCCAGCAACTGCATGGGGTCGTGATTGCCTTTTCTGACCCACTCGTGCGTCTCCGAGATCACCTTGTTGACCGGTCCGGGGAGATTGCCGACTTCGTCGTGGAAGGCGTCGAGGTTCAACGCCGCGGCCTTTTTTCCCCATGACGCGATGGTCGCCGGCAGATGATCTCGATGGATCGTCGTGGGAGACCGCTTATCGCGGACCGACTTGATGGTTTCGACCTGCGCGGCATAGATCGCCCGTCCGATCGCAGATAGAGCGGCAGCTTGTCCTGCACGCGTGAGCATAGGCGCCTCGTCGCCCGCCAAGGCGACGATCGACTTGTCCCAGCAGTACGTCGCATCCTCTATGGGTCGATCGACGAGCCGGGAGAGCAGGGAAGGCCGGGAATGATCTTCGGGCGAGCGCACAGCCTTGAGCTTGCCGGAAAGGAAGCGACGTTCCTCCTTGGGCATAGCGAGCGAAAGTTTCCCGGTCCCGCTCCAGTCGCTCGGAGGATCTGGCAATCCGCCGATCGGCCACGGGACCCCTTCGAGCGGCTTGCCGTCGTCATCGATCAATGCGCGGGTTCGCGATGCGACCAGAAGATCTGCCATCTCCGCACGGCTCCAAGGACGTCCGTCAGGTCGCAACCCGATCAGACCCCACTTGGAAAGTGCGGTCCAGTACACGTATGCCGGTGGCTGGCTGATCGGCTTAGGGTAGACATCGCCACCGATGACGCCATCCTTCTCGCCGCCCTCGCCGTCAAACTTCAGGCGTCCCGTGATGTCGTGTTCCATTTCGACATAGGCTTGCGCGAAGTCGCGAGGCACGGGTCTCTTCTGACGAAGTGTCTCGAAAATCCAAGGTATCAGCAGAGCGTATCGCATCCGCGTGTGCAGCACCGATGTCCCGGGAAAGAAATGATCGGCGTAGCGTTGGTGGATGATCAGGAAGCCGACCTCGTCGCGCACTCCGGCCGTTCCACCGAACATCGATTGCTCGGCCTGCCCCAGTGCCTTCTTTGAGAGAAACGTGAATCCAAACGACGACATCCCGCCCCCTGCCGCAGCGGTCGCTCGTCGCCGCGGGACAAATCGATTCTACTCGTGATCAGCGACAGGCGCGCCGCTTGATTTTCAATGTCGACAATTCGGTTAACCCATCAAAGAAACCCTCGGACAGTAGCTAAGGAGAATTGGATTTGTGAAGCCAAGATTAGCTTTCGCTTTCCATCGAAACTAGTTCGCCGGCGATGTCTTTCGAGTTCTTCACCCAGACGGGCACGTCGGCTAGGTCTTTGTCCTGTTGTCTGATCGCTTTCAACAGGCGCATCTCGTCGAGCAGATAGAACAGCATCGCTCGCCGCACCGGGATGACCGATAGACCGGCAGTCATCCCGTATTCCCGAGCGATCATCGAGCGTTGCGTCGGCGATAATCTGGGGTGGGGTTCGAATTCAACATCGACCGTCATGTGCCAGTCGTCGTCGAGCGTCGCGGGAACGGGGGCATGGTCGGGCAGAAGATCCGACGACAGCACACGGGAAAGGGAGAAATCGAGGAACCGCTTACGCGAGAAGTCGAATGCCCTGACGTGGTAGCGGCCGGAGGCCTTCACGACGGCGTGCGGACAGACCACGCGCTCACTGGACTCCGCGCTGGTCATCGATTGGTATTTGAGGCGGCAACTTTCGCGGAGCTCCGTAGCGGCAAGAAGTGCCCGGACATCGTCCGGTTCGATCCGGTGTTCGGGGGCGCGCAACAGCTCCAATGGACATGCTGCGTCTGGTCGTGCGTCCGGAAGTCTGGACAGCCACAGGTCGTCAAGGGAACCCGCCATGCCGAACACGGGCACGAACTTCTCGGGTCGAAGGTAGGTGCCGGCTCCCAGGACACCGGCAGCTGCGGGGCCGGGTTTCCGCTCGGCGGGCGGCGTAGTGGATAGGTTGCGATAGGTCTTTATATCTATTTTTCCTTGTACGTCGGATATGCCAAATTTTGCGGCATGATCGGCGAGTCGCAAAAACCCGAACCAATTCAACCTGTCATCGACGTGCTTGAGGCGAGCCGTCAGAGCGCTGCCGCCTCTCAAGGATTCGAGTTCGGATAGTGACTTTACAGACATTTAATATTCAGTTTTAATGTTCGGATGGTGAATAATCAATCAGATTCGGGGGAGGACGTCGAGATCGCGCTCCGCGTGCTGAGCCGGGGATTCGTCGATCTGCATCAAGGCGTCCGGGCCGGCGAGATCGTGGATCCCTATGCGCTGCCGCAGACCATGGGCGAAGGGATGCGGATGCTGTCGAGATTGTGCGTCATGGCGGCTGCGGAGGATCTCGGCGACAGCATCCACACTCTCTCCGACGTCGCCCGGCGCCTCGCGGTCGGCGAATGGGGGCTTCCGCAGCTCGCGGCTCCGTTCCGCTTCGCCGAGGCCAAGCTTCTCACCTCCGAACCGGTCGCGCCCACCGAGGAATGCCGCGCGCTGGCGAGCAAGGGTGGTGCGGATGGAATCCTTGAAGGCGTTCATCACCTGCAGCTTCGCGAAATCGTGCAGCGGGTGCGCAGCCAGAGCCGCCTCCAGATCTATTCCGTGCTGCGCGAGCGGATCGTCCGCAAGCCCGTGTACGAGCGACGCGAGCTTTCCGGATTTCTCGAGGACGAAGGCATCGTCGCCGCCGACGAGGTCATGCGCCAATGGTCCTGGGACATCCCGCTCGGCGCATTGCGGCGCGACGGCTCGTTCGCCATCTGCGCGAACTGCGGCGGTCTTCTCTATCCGCACCGCGACGCCGCTCGCTTTCCAGATGGCCGGTGCAAGATCGGACCCTGCCGGGAGGAGGTACCGTCTTCGACGGCGGGGCAAATCGTCGAAGATGCCGCGGGCTGGCGGGTCTTCAAGGACGACATCCTGGCCTACTGGGTGGGGCCTGGCCTGGCGGAGATCCGCCTGTACGACGACCTCCGCAGGGGCGGGGTGGACGTGCAGCTCTATCCCCGTGACGATGCCGCCGACGTCGGTCGGACGCACGAGCTGGGCATCGACGTGAAGAGCTACGCCTGCCCGCGGTTGCTCGGGGACACGCTGTCCGAACGGCTCGGTGGTCTGACGACCTTCGACGAACGGTACGTTGCCATTCCGGACGCGATCGTGAACCGCCGGCCGGGGTATCTGGAGGATCTCCGCTACGCCTATCGCGGGTCGACCAGCGTCGTATTCGGAAAGGTCAGCGAGATCGCCGCGAGGATTCTCGGATGAGGGTCGCTCCGGAAGGATACAAGCCGGCGTTGCGCGCCCAGTGGATGGCGTGCGTGATGCACGACATCCTGGGTCTCCGCTCGCTCGCCGGCGCGCCGGCGCTGTTCTCGGGCTATCGATCCATCGTCACGCATCCCACCCTGGCCGAGGCGCGCGTCGCGCTGCGGAACCTTCGACTTCTCGGCGTCAACATCGAGTCCGAGGCGCACCTCCAGGAGGCGGTGACGGAAGCCCGGGCCTGGGAGGAGGATCACTCGTCCGCGGACGATTACGTCGAGCCGCCGTTCGAGATCTCGACCGATCCCGGCACCGGCTTCGCGATCCGCGAGCGCGTCCGTCGCGACGACGCCCGTCGCGCCGGCATGCTCGCCTCCCTGCTAAACGTACTGCCTCACGACGTCCAGAAGACACTTCCCGCCGACCATACGCGCCGATTCCGCTTCCGTGTCGACGGGGATCGCGGGCCCGACGTGATCTGCGACACCCGCGAGATCGCTACGTTGCCGCCTCCGCCGCAGACCGCTCCGGAGATGCGCCACCGCGCGCCGATCAGCGTGACGATAGCCGAGCTCGAAGGCGTCGCCAGGGAGCTCGACGAGGAGGATGCGCGCGATCCGACGCGGGTACCGCGCAACTTCTTCACGCGTTTGAGGTCGGAGCAGGGGCAGGCCGTCTTCTCGGTGCTGTCGCCGCAAGGAGCGGGGCTCGCGCCGACGGACCGGATCGAACTCGACGATGTCAGTCACATGATCGGTCTTCCCGGAGCGGGCAAATCGACCTTGATCTTCCTGCTGGTCGTCCTTCTCGCGCGGCGGGGCCGGCGCATCACGCTGCTCGTTCCGTCAATCGAGTTCGCGCTCGCGCTCGATGCGGACCTCACCCGGTATGCCGTGCCGACGGCGCTACTCGTCGGACAATCGCCGGATGCGCGGAGAAGACATGCGACACGGTTGGCGGAGCGTATCGCGACGCTCGACAGCGCCGGCTTCGGCCAGACGGCGCCGGGTGCGGAATTGCTCGGGACTCGCTGTGCCCTCGCCGGGTTCGTATCCGTACCTCCGCCCGGGTTCGACTTCCCGCATGATCGCCCGCCTTGCAGATCGCTGCGACAGGCCGCGGTCAACAAGGACGGGAACGAAGGCAAGGAGGGCAGCAGGCTCTGTCCGCTCGCCGTCGCGTGCGGGCGCCAACGCTCGTCGCGACGGCTTGCCGACGCCGCCGCTCTCGTCCACATCGGGCACGTGATCTCGACCGAGGTCGTCGCCTCGCCGCATTTCCATGCGGAGCGGATGAGGGAGTTCGAGATGCTCGCCCGCACCAGCGATCTGGTGATCATCGACGAGGTCGACGGCGCGCAGGCCGCGCTCGATCAGAAGGGCTTCGCCGAACTCGATCTCTTCGGCTCGTCCGACTCCTACGAATCCATTATTCTCGACGACGTCTTCGATCCGGTCGCGTCGGGGCGCGGCTTCGCGGTGTCGAATTCGATCGAAAACTACACGCTGGCCTCCAACAGATTCATGCGTCTGAACCGCGGGCTGCGCGCTCATCTGCTCGAGCGGATGGTCGAGGAAGGCGGGGTCCTTTCGCGGTACAAGGACGCCTTCGTCACGGGAAACTCGATCCTCGCCGGCATGTACCTCGATCCCGAGGTAGACGAGGAGGAGCACGGTAGCGCCAGATTCGATCTGATCAGGCGGCTCTTCGAGCAGTTGGTCCGCTCCGTCCTGACGTCCGGCGTCGGCGGCGACGGCGAGGACGAGCTTTCGGATCTCGATCTCGAACGCGTCGCGCGGGATCTCGGCGTCGAGCATGCCGCGCTGGTCGCGGCGGCCACGCGCTTCCGCGACGCGCTCTTCGCGCTGCTCAATGCGCGCCTCGTCGAGAGGTTCGCCGAGTATTACGACCGGATGCAGGAGGCATTCTTCGGGATCCTCCCGCCGCGCTCGGAACTCGATCCGCAGGACGCCCGCATTCTGTTCCGCTTCCTCGTCGAGGTGACGACGGTGGTGCTGCAGTTCCTCGCGCTCGTGCCCGCGCAGTATGCGATGATCGCCGAAGGGGTGCACACCGAGCGCGTGTTCGGCCAAGGCGTTTCGCTCGACATGCGCCGCCACCTGCCGGAATCTCTGATCGGACGGCTATCGGGTATCCGCTTCTCGTACGAAACCGACGAGCGCGGCAAGCGCAAGCTCGCGTTGCAGTACCTGTCCTTTGCGGGCGTGCCCCGGTTGCTGCTGTACCACCTGTCGAAAATGCTGACGGAGGACGGTATCGAAGGGCCGGCCGTGTTGCTTGCGTCGGCGACCAGCTACCTGCAGCCTAGTCCGAGCTATCACGTCTCCGTCCGCCCGAACTACGTTCTGCGCCGGGAGGGCGAGCGCGAGGCTTGGCGCGACAGCGTGTACGCCTTCAGGCCCGTGCGCGACCCGGACCGCCCGGGCGAGTTCGTGAAGGTCAGCGGCGCCGGCACCGAGCGCGATCGCAATCACGCCCTTCAGCTCCTCACCGATCATTGGTTCGGCGGGGCGGACCCGTACGTCCGGCAGTTGCGCGAAGACCAGTTCGATCCGGGCCGCCGGACCGGCATCGTGGTGAACTCCTACGAGCAAGTGCGTCTCATGAAAGCGCACCTGAAGCGGACTTCGTCGTCGGCCCACCGCGTCATCGGCGTGACGTCGGACATCGCCAAGATCCCGCTGCAGGAGCGCGCGGAATGGGTCTCGGCCAGCCAGGTCGAGATGCTCGGCACGCGCGACGACTGGGACGCCATCGTCTTTCCGATGAAGGCCATCGGCCGCGGCGTGAACATCGTGTTCCCGGACGGCGAGCGCGTGCGCGACGCGGTCCTGGGTTCGGTCGCCTTCTTCGTCAGGCCCCATCCGACCGCCGACAGCCTCGCGTTCACCGGCGGCCTGGCGGGTCAGTTGGCCTTGCAATTCGACCAGAGGAGCATTCCACCCGGTGCAGACATCCCGCGGCTGGCCCGGGAGTGGCGGGGCGCCCGCGACGACGCGCTCGAGTCGCTGCGGCGGCTGCTGCGCCGGCCGCAACAGATGAGCCGGCTCGGGCCGATGATCCGCCCCTTCGTCGCCGACGGCATGGTCGATCTGCTGCAGACCATCGGTCGCGCGATGCGCAACGGCTGCAAGGCGCGCGTGTTCTTCGTGGATGCGTCGTTCGCGATGAACTCGACGCAGAATCGTCGGGATAGCCAACGCTCGAGCATGATCGTGGCGATGCGCGACGTACTCCAGGAGCTTCTCTCGTCCGCCGACCCGGTCGAACGCGAGATCTACCGGCTTCTTTACGAGCCTTTTCTGCATCCCTTGCGGAATTGCGCCAACGTGATCTTTCCGGAAATGAATCCCGAATGACCGACGCGGAGAGCCTTTTCGTCCGATCGTACGGGGATCAGTCCATCCTCGAGAGCGCGTTCGTCTGGCGCGGTCTGCCCCCTTCGACGTCTTCGCCGGTGCCGCCGCTGCGTTTCGGCTGGACTTCGACCACGAGAGATCTTCTCAGACGCATCGCGCGCAAGGCCGCCGACACGAACAAGGCCGAGGGTAAGGAACTCCCCTATTCCGACCTGAGGGCAGCGCTGCAGGCGCGGATCGGCGGCCTGGTCCTGCTCGACAGCAGATTTTCGCGGACCGACGATGCTCCGCTGTTCGCCGCCAGCGGCGAGGCGGCCGACATCGAAGCCGCGGCACACCGTTCCGTGGCGGCATGGGTTCAACTCACGCTTCGTCCCTGGGCGGAAAATCTCGGAACGGATTGCGGCGACATCGACGCGCTCGAAGATAAGGGCCGACGGCGCGAGCTTTTCGCCAAACTCCCGTCGCCTCCGGTGCCGGAGCCGGCCAACGTGCCGGACGCGTTGCGATCCGACTTCCGGCAGTACGCCGACATCCTGCTCGCGATGGTGGCCTCGAGCCTGGAAGGCGTCGAACTCTTCGACGGACTGGGCGCCGTCCATCGGGTTCTCGACCGCGAGTACGGAAACTCGATCGCTTTCGAGACCTGGCCGTCGGCCTTGCCGGGCGGCGACGACCTGTTCTCGATGGTGGCCATCGTCAGCGTCGAGACTCGCCCGTCGTCGCGTCTGCCGTTTCTGGTCGTGAAGGCGGCCAAGCGTATCTGGTGTCGCGAGTTCCCGCCGGCGAACCGGCTGTACGGGCGGCGCCGGATTTCCGTCCGCGTGCTGTCGCGAAATTCGCCGGCCCGCGCGGTGACGTTATCGGCCAGATTGGAGCAGGGGCTGCCGAAGACGCAGATCAATGCGATCGTCTACGAGGCCGGTCGCGAAACCGGGGAATCTTTCGTCGAGGACCTGACGTCGTTGGTCGCCTCGCGCGGGCGCGCCCCCGATCTCTTCGTAGGAGTGCCGTTCCGGTACGGTTATAGGCCGGAGCCGAAGGTCGCTCCGGGCGTGACGCTGCAGGATCAGGTCGATCTCTTCCGGAAGGTTCAGGACCTGATCGGCGGCTTCGGTTTTCAGGAGCCCCGGCTCATGGAAGTCGACGCGAAGATCAAGCGGCCCAAGGAATCCCATGACCAGGCGACCCTGCACAACCTAATCAACCATCATTTCGGGCGGGTGGAAGAGCAGGATGTGCCGGCGCGGGTCGAGGAGCTGTTCGGCGCGCCCGAAAAGAAGAGGCGAGGCCGCGAAGCTCCCGCCAAGACCGTACCTCTCGAACCGTTGGTGCAGGCCAACCGGGAGCGGCTCGACAAGGCCTTCGGCGAGGGCGTCCCGATCGATCTGATGTTCGTTTGCCGGCGCGAGGAGGAGGGGCGTCTGTTCGCTTCCGTCGTCTCGTTGATCTTCGGAGATCGGGTGAACGTAGTCCGCCACGCGACGCCCGACGGCGTGCACGGCACCCGCCAGCAATTGGACGGCGACGCAAGGAATAGCAGGCTCAAGAGGGCCGCCGCCCGCAGGGAAGCTTGGCTGCCGCTCGCCGAGCGGATCCGGACCGGCTTTCCCGGGGCGCCCATCATCGTCCAGGCCGCGCTCAAATACGACGGCAAGGACGAAGACGAAGTCAACAAGAGCGTCGGCCGGAACACGCTGGCTACGGTCGCCGGCAGCAACGTCCAGTATCTCCTCCCGCCGACGGCTGGCCATGCCGCCGAATACATGCATCGCATCCAGGCGGCCCTCTACGACCTGCTATTCGGTCATGCGGGGCTCGGACCGGTGCCGGCGCCCATCGTCGAAGCCGCGTTCGTCGATGCTCCGCGGCCCCGTGTCATCGTCGGTATCTCGATCGTGTCGCAGGCCAGCTCCCGCACCGGCCGTCCCGAGGGAGCGACGATCGCGGTCGCGATGAAGACCGATGTTGCCACGGGCCGCATATCCGGGAGGCTCGGATTTCTGCGCAACGGCGCGATGGATACCGGTAAGTTCGAAGCTCTCTCGAAGACGCTGATCGCGGTCGCCTCGGCCGGAATCACCTCGCTCGGAGAGAAGCAGCCCGAGAAACGCGAAAACTTCCTGTCCTTCGTGCGACGCGTGGTGGACGAGGTCGCGGCCGAAGATGCCAACGCGTTGGTGCTGGTGGATTCGACCTCAGCCCGGTCGCTGTGGTCCTGGCTCTCCGACGAGAACATCTCTTCGGACATATATCTTGAGGACGTCGCGGCCGCGCCTCCGTCGTCGTGGAAGAAGCTTCGCTTCGTCCGCGTCAGAGAAGGGTCCGCCGGGCGGCTTTCCGTCCTGACCGAGAGGAAGTGGACGCCCGTCACGCGCCAGGGTCTGCCGGTCGCCGCCGACCCTGTCGAGGAAGTCTACGCCACCGCCGCGGAGCGCCTCATCGAAAGTTTGCCCGAAGGGAACGCGCGGGCACGCCACTATTTGACCGCGCATGGCTTCGACGTCCGCAATCGCGGAGCTCGCGGACAGTCCGTCTATCGCGGCAAATCCGGTTTCCAGAAGTTCGGATCCTCGACGCCTGCGGATTCGCCCGTCGGGAAGAAAATTCTGATGCGGCCAGCGCAGGTCAAGCCGTGGGACGTACCATCGAGAATTCCCGTCACGCTCGAAGTGACGGTATTGCCGTCGCAGACCGGCGACGAAGACGCCATCGCGGCCTTGGTCGCCGGTCTCCGCAACGGCTACGCCCACACAGGGGACGGCACCTTCCTGCCGGCTCCGCTTTCGTTCAAGTCGAAGATCATCGACTACATGGATCGATACGGCACCGGCGCCGTCGAGGACGAGCCGGATCCCGACCCGATCGATGATGGCGACGATCGCCGGGACGATGACGACGACGCGGTCGCGCGGGCTGATGTGATCGGCTACGCCGAAACGCGTCGTTGGTTCGAAGGCACGGTCGACGTCGACGAGGACGAGATTCCGGATTTCGACGAGCCGCCGGCGGAAGATGCTGCGCCATCGCCGCCTGCGCGATCGCAGAGCCCGCCAGCGATCCTGCGCCTTCCGGAAGCCCCACCGTCCGCGTTCGCGCCTGTCGCGGACACGTCAATCAAGGTCCCAGTCATGCTCGAAGCGCTCAAGACGGACACAATGGCGGACAGCCCGAAGTCGGAGCAGTCCCCGATGGAATTGGAGGATCTGGTCACGCTCCTGCGGAGCAGGTCGGCGCCGCTCCCGCCTTTCGTGACCGAACAGTTCCTCGCGAACGCTATCAACATCGTACCTCGCGATACGCGCCTCATGCATGAGGACCGCGAGTGGATACGGAAGGCGACCGGCTATCCGTGGCCGGAGGAACGTCCCGGCGCCGACGACATGCCTCATCTCTACGAGGAAGCCCTGCGATATCCTGCATTCGCGATCGTCTTCCAGCACCAGTTCTTCCCCGACGACAACAACCGGGGCGGTCGTGGCCTGCCGAAGAACCTGATCATCGTGAAGAACGCCGACGCGTGGAAACGTTTGCGTATGAAGGGGCCGATACCGAAGGGAGTAAATGGAGCTCCCTTTCTGCGGATCCTGCATAGCGTCCAGAAGGGGAGCGACAAGGAATCCCATCTAGCCGAGGCTCTCGGTCTGCCGGGGCACGCCGCTTGGGGCGCGCGGTGCGCCACGGCGACCGATGGTCTGGAGAAGCTTGACGCCGAAGGCGAGGAATGGGCCGACCTGGCCAAATATCTGCGGGCGGTGCTCGGTCCTTTCCGGCAATTCGGGCCCGACAGGACCATCGGCGAGATCATGGAAGAAGTCGTGATCCCCCTGGCGATGAAGCAGGTACAGTTCGAAGCGGCTCCAATCAGAGAGTTGCCCGAACCGGTAGGCCCAGTGGGCGAGCCCGACGCCGAAGTACCCGCCGCGCATGACGTCGAGGATTCCCGCGAGCCGGTCGACGATCTTTCGGTGATAGAAGAAGCTTGGCGTTCGGAATGCGACAAGCTGGCGGTCTTGACTGGCACGGCGTCTTCCGTTGGACCGCAGGGTGCCGGCGACAGCATCGACGCCATCAAGGCGAGCTTATCCGTCTTGGAAGACTTGAGTAGCCGGGCGGCGCGTCTGGTGCCCGCGAAAGTATCGACCGCCGAGCTGCACCTTAACCTCCAACGTCTGACGGCGAAGGCGGCCGATTCCCTGAACTCGTTACTTGGCGAGTCGTTGACCGCTCCCCATCTTCTTTCGCGCCTCTTCCATTTGCCGAAGGAGGCGAGCGAGTCCGAATTAGCTGCGGCTGACGCCCTCCGCGCGCAGGCCGATGCAGCAATGGCCGAAGCCGACGCAGGGGCGGCGGAGATCAGCCGCCTCGAAGCGACGCTTCCCCTGAAAACCGCTCGGGCCCAGGCGGTCGCCATTGATGAGGACAGAGAACGGGCGTTGCAGTGCGTTCTCGAGTACGTCGGCGCGGCCATCGATGTCTTCCCGAACGAGACCGATGCCGAGGCCTCGAAACCGGCGACTTCGGACGAAGAACCTACCGAGATCGCTCCTGTTTCCGACGAACTGTCTATCGCTCCGGCCCCCACCCCAGTCCCGCACCAGCCTGCAGAGGTCGCGACCACCGATGCGCCGAACCTCGGTGACGCGGGCATGCTAGATGTGAACGTCGTCGACGAGCCGCCGGTAGCATCGCCGGCCCAGACGGTTGCGATCGATGTAACCGAGGAAGTCGCGGAAGATCCACTGTTGAGAGAGATAATGGCGCACTTGGACGCGCTCTTCGCCGCTGGCGAATTCGGCTTGGCTTACCACCTTCGGCGCTGCGCGAGATCGGTCCTGCCCCCATCTCCGGACATCTATGCGGAAGAGGAACTCAGACTTGCCGCCGCCGACGGGCGGGCGATGGGGTTGTCGGGTCAGGACGTCCAATTCCTGACGTCGTCCAGGAGCGAAGCACTGGCCGTCGCGCAGTCGCTCGCGGATCGGGAGGACGATCGGTCGATAGCCAGGTTGACGATGCTGCTCGCCACCGCCATTCCGGCGGCACTGTTCCGACCGGACGACGGCGCCGCGGTGCCGCTCGTCGAAACGATCACGTCCTTGAAGGCCTTCGAGCACCTGCGCAGCGCCTACACGATCGTCGAGGAGAACCGTCGCTTCAATTTCCCGCTGACTGCAGCCAATCTGATGGCGATCGAGGCCCACTCGCGCGAGAACTCGTTCGTGAGCGACGCCGTGGCATCGATCAAGGACACGGTGATCGGACTTCGATCGGCCAAATTCCGGTTTCAGTACGGCGAGCGGATCAAAGCCGCACTTCTGCGGCCTGAGGGCCTGTTGGGCCGACTCCTTTCGAATCTGACGGAAACGAGCCATGACATCGCTCGCGAGGTTTCGGAACGGCTTCACCGCCGGGAAGACATCATCCTCCTCCTCGACGCCGCCGGCTCGGAAGGCGCGAGCCAGGAGGTCGACCTTCAGGCACGGGAGCGCATTTTTGCCGCCCTTTCGCGGGTCGGTCAGCAGTGCGCCGATCTGGTAAGAGCGCTCGAAGGCTTGGCTACGCTGCGCAAATCCGCGCAGCGGCTCGAAACGGTCAAACGGCTGCGCGATACGGCGCTGGCAGAGATCGATGCCTTGCTGGCGCGGCCCGCACCGGAGGGGTCGCGTCTGACGGCGGCGGCGAGCGGACATGCGGCGGCCATACTGCGCACCGTGCGGGACACCCTGAAGGGGCTGTCCTCATCCGATCGGAACGTGCCCCCGCTCGCCGTCGGATTGCACACGCCTCTGCTTTGGCTCCCCAACATGACCTGGACCGGCGGGTGGATGCCTTCCCCGTACACCGAGGAGCGCGTGCTCCAGGAGATCATGAATGCGCGGATTCCGCTGAAAGGTACCGACCTCGGCGCCGCTATCGCGCAAGCGTTCGAAGCCCGCCGCGCGGAATCCGCTTTCGTGCCGGCCTACATGCTGGTGAACATCGCGCATTGGTTCGGCGTGAGCGAAGCGGCCGCCGAATCGCTGCGCGCCAAGCTGGACGCCGACCGCGAGACCAAGAAGAACCAGGTCAAGTCGCGGCTGGCGGCGGCCGAACGCCTGATCGAGCGCATGCGTCGCATGGCGGTGGGATCGCTCGATCAGTCGGCCCGATTGAAGGAGACGCTTTCGACCATCAATCCGAACAATCTGCCCGCCGAGCTGTCGCCGTCCTTCTTGCCGGAAACGCTGGCCGGGGATCGCGTCGAGGACTTCAATTCGGCGTTCGCCAGGATCAAGGAGGTCGAGAACGAAGCGCAGCGGGAGTTCGACAAGACGGCCGCCGAATTCACCGGCAGGATCGCGTCACTCGGCGAAGAGAAGAAGTTGGATCCGGAGACCGCCGTCGAGCTCCGCAATCTGCTTCAGCGGCGGGAATTCACCACGCTGGCGGACTGGCTCAACATGTTGCGCACGGGCGCTCCCCGCCGCCAGCATCTTCCGAGCGGAACCCTCAACGTGCGCTTGGCCGAGTTCAAGGAGCTGCTGCCGCTGCAGGAGTTCTCGGCCGTCGACGTGCTGAAGGCGGCGCGTGCGATGGATGAAGGCCGCTCGTACGGCACCTTGGACTACAGCCATCTCGAACCCGAACAGAGACAACAGGCGGCGAACATCGCGAGAAGCCTGTTGCCCGCCTTGAAGCGCCATATGAAATCGGCCTCGGGCTCGCAGGTGAAGGATACGCTCCAGACCGTCGTGTCGCAGTTGCTGTTCGAAGTGACGAAGCTGGATCCCGACGAGGTTCTCACCAAGGTGAAGCAGCAGGTCTACGTGTTCGACGCGAAGGTCTCGCTGCCGTCGGTGGATTCCAAATCCCTTCTGCTGCCGGAGTTCGGCAGCCTTACGCAGGGCTCCTGGCGCATCTGCGTGGCCACATCGACGACGCCGCAACCGGCTCTGCTGGAATTGGCGGAAGGCGCTGCGCCCCGCGGCGTTCTCCTGGTCTATCTCGGCGTGCTCAATCCGGAGCGGCGCAAGAACCTGCGGCTGGAACTGTTCAAGCGCAGGAAATCGATGCTGGTCGTGGACGAGGCTCTCGTCACGGTCGCGCTCGCGGACATCTCGGACCATCGCAGGGCCGTCATGGAGATCGCACAAGGATACTCCGGCGCCGATCCCTACCGCGACTACAATCGCTCGGCCGTTCCTCCCGAAATGTTCAAGGGCCGCTCCTGGGAGAGAAGCGCCATCGAGCATTCCTTCGGTTCCCACATCGTCTTCGGCGGCCGGCGCCTCGGCAAGACCGCGCTGCTCCGGCAGATCCATGCGACCCCGCCGGCGAACGCCATCTTCGCCTACGTCGACGTGGACTCCGTCGTCGACGCGTCGAACGCGTTCGAACAGATGTCGCGCCGCATCCCGATCTTCACGTCACCCGTCAGGAACGAGGACGAGTTCACCGCCACGATCGCCAAATGGCTTGATGAGGACGAACGGCGCCGGTTGTTGCTTTTGATCGACGAGGCGGACAACTTCGTACTCTACGAAAGCCGACACAATTTCCGCTGCATCCGGACGCTGCTTCGCCTGATGGCGGACACCGGCAATCGGTTCAAGTTCGTCCTGGCCGGTCTTCACAACGTGTCGCGCATCGCGCGCACCGAGAATTCGCCGCTGGTCCACATCTCCAACAATCCGCTGGAGATCGGTCCCCTGCTGGGCAAGGACGTCGACGACGCGGAATTCCTGATCCGAGGCCCGCTCGCCGCCATGGGCTTCGAATTCGAGAATAGGGAAGACGCCTGGCGCATCCTGAGTTTCACGAACTACTATCCGGTTCTCATTCAGGTGTTCTGCGAGGAATTGCTCAAGATCATCCACGAGCGCGTGCAGCAGACGAACCGGCTGCCGGACCTGATTTCGACGACGTTGGTGGAGCAGGCGCTCGAGTCGGCGGACGTCCGGGGCAAGCTGTTCCTGACTTTCGAGAAGACGATCAATTCGATCGAAGGTCGCTACGAGCTCCTCACGTACATCCTAGCTGCCCGCGAACTGGTGGACCACGGCTCCGGCATGTCCGCCGAAGGCATGACGCCGGCCGAGGTGGCCGAGCGGGCGATCGAATACTGGCCCGCAGCCTTTCCTCGGGGTAGCGATCCGATCGAGATCGAGTATCTGCTCGAGGAGATGGAAGGCTTCGGAATCGCCCGGCGCACCTATTCGGGCGGGTTCGCGTTACGGTCACGCAGCCTTCTGGAGTTGATGGCGTACGACGAAGCCGATCTGACGAGCAAGCTCGAGCAATACCACAAACGGCGCCCGGATCGGATCTTCGATCCCAAGAACAACCGCAGGCTGCTCGCAAAGCCGCTTCCGACGGTCGACAGCAACGGCCACCTTTCGCCGTTGACGAACGGTCAGGAGGCCGACCTCCTCGCGCCGTTCGCACCTGCCGCAGCGGTAAAAGCAGACGGATCTCCGATGTCCTCCCGCGCCCACGGCATCGGCGTCGTGTTCGGCACGGAGTGGGCCGGCGTCCGGTTCGTCGAGGCGGCTCTGATGGACGCCGAACGGACGAAGGACGGACTGGTCGAAGTCGAGCCCCGGACCTACGAGGCGAAGAAGGACCTCTTCGACGATGTGAAGCGGCCGTCGCGATCGGGCCGGCCACGCGTGCTCGTGGTATCCTCGAAGACGCCGTGGCGTCCGGACTGGATCCTCGAAGCCGAGCGGCTCGGTCGCGTGAGGAAGGGAGAGGTGAGGATCGTCTTCGTCGGTGATCCGCTTCACGCCTCCGCGTGGTCCGAGGACACGGCCGTGCTGAAGCGCATCAGGCCCCTGGTCAAGTTGGTCCGGCTCCGCCCGGTGACGCGCTCGTACCTCGGATCCCGCCTCGAGTCGCTTCAGCTTTCCGGAGACCTGATGGATCGCATCATCGAGGCGACCGGCGGTTGGTCGGAGACGGTCGGACCTCTCATGGGCCGGATCGCCGAGCGGCCGAGCCAGGCTTCGACCCTGATCGAGGCAGACAAGAACGCTCTGCTCGCGGCGCCCGGTCTGTACGACCGATTGGGCATCCAGCCCGATCTCGCGGCCTTCTTCCGTGAACTCGCTCAGTATGCGCATGGCTCCGTCATCACGTATCGGGATTTCCAGCACCTCTGCACGACGGACGGCAGGAAGATCGTCCCGAGCGTCCTGGCGGTGTACAGCGACGTCTTGGGGATTATCTCGTTCTCGCCGGACCAGTCCGGCAATCGCAGTCTGCACAAGGTCGACCTGAACCCGCTGGTTCTCGCCGCATTGCTGAAGGCGGAGTGACGGATGGATCGCGAAGCTTTGTGGTGGGCCCAAGCCGGACCGTCGAGCGTTCTCGGCAAGATCGCGCTCGCAGTTTCCCGAAAGGAGAGGGTCGTCTGCATCTCGACGCCGACTCCGCGGATGTCCGGGTTGACGGCGGCGATCGAACGCAGGCTCCGTACCGAACTGTCGCTCGACAGCGTATCGATCGACCTGACGGCGGAGGATCAGTCGCAACCCATCGCCCACATGCTGGCGGGTTTCCTCGACGTGTCGGCGGTCGAGATCGGCACGGTAGCCGAGTTCGCCGTCCATCCGAGCCTTGTCGACCGGGTAATGATCGTCGACGGACTGGACCGAACGCAACTGCGTCGCTGGAGCCTATTTCTGCGCCAGCTCATGGCCGAGCCGCCGGAGGAGACCGTCGTCGGACCGGTTCTGCTCGTTCTGCTCCCGACCGGGCTCGATCGGGACGACCGATCGACGCTCTGCGGACCCGTGCCCCTCGTTTCGACCCAAGGGATGTGCGATCGGTACGACAGCGCAAGCTATGCCGCCGCGATCGGCGCCCGTCCTGCGCAGGGGCTGACCTCGCGCGTTGGACACGCCGCCGCGATCGAAGTAGCGGCGTGGTCGCGAGAACTGCTGGAGGAGACGGTCGGCTGGGACGCCGCCGACCAGATCGCGCCATTCCCTTTGCTCGATCGTCTGGTTGCGAGAAGACAGTATCCGTTTCCGTGCTGGGAAAATGGCTTGGTCGACTACTGGGACGACGAACCGGCCGCGCACGCCGTGGCCGCGCTCCAGCACGGACATGTCGATCACGTCCGGCGGAGAGTTTGGAGTGCACAGGCAAGCGTCCTGCTGCCGTTCACCCATCGCGTCTTGAGGTCGCTGATCTCGCGATACCAACACGTGCTCGCCAGAAAGGTATCTCCCGCCAAGCCCTACGTCCGGAAGATCCACGATCACGTGAAGACGATCGATGATTTTTGGAAACTCGAGTTCTACGACCTCAAGGAGTTCACCAAGGACCTGCTCAGCCCCAACGAGGCCAATCTGCTGGGTCAGGCCGGCTGGATACGCAACAAAGTCGCGCACTTCGATCTGATCGAACCGGAAGTCGTGTCGCGGTTTTCCGATTACTACGAAGCGACGATCGGTGACGTCGACTTCGACATTCCGGGTTGGAACTGGCCGCGCTGCGGGCAAAGCATGACGCTTACGGTCGGTCCCTCCGGAGCGGGTAAATCGACGTGGTCGGCAGCACAGGGCGTAGACGTGGTCTCCTCCGACGAAATCAGGAAAGAACGCAGTCCTGACGGGGAGGTGCGCGGCGCGCAGTCCGAGATCTTCCACGAAGTGCGCATGAGGAGCGCCAAGACCCTTGGAGACGGACGATCGGTCATCGTCGACGCGATGCACATCGAAGCGGACGATAGGCTTCGGCAGTTGGCGATAGCCCCAGCCGACGTGCAGAAACGATACGCGCTCATCGATCGGCCGCTTGCCGACAAACAGCGGGACGGCGGCTGGAGAGGACAGAAGGGTCTCGTCGACAAGTATCATCGCCTGTTCGCCGACCAGGCGGACGCCGCGCTGGCTGCGGACGGCAGAGACGACGTCGAGGTGATCGACCTTCGCATCAGAGAGGGCAAACAAGCAGCCGAGTGATCCGGCGGCACCTTCACCGGCATTAGGGGGCACGCAAGCGTCGGTCCGCCAAGTCCACAAGGCTTCTGCGATAGGGCATCGCCGAGGTCCTGCTGGATTGCCGCTTGCGGTTACGACAGATACAACTTGGCCGAGGGGAAGGGCAGACCGAAAGCAATGGACGTTGGCGACCGGAACAAACTCAAGGCGAGGTTGGCGCGTGAAAAGGACGCCGCGGTCGCGACCGACAATCTGCGTGATGCCGGATCGCCTCAAGCGTAGCCGCCGCAGCACGAGACCGGGACAGCCGGTCGCGCTCGCCGCCGCGATGCGATCGATGTTCCCGTCGTCCTTCGTCGCGGCGCGTCTCTGCGTCGTCTTCGTCACTCTTGCGTCGGGAGCGGGCTTTGCCTCGGCGCAGGCAACCGATCCGGTCGAAGCGCTCGGATATCATCAGAGCTCCGAAGGGCGGTCGCTCGTCCAAGCCGCGCTGAAGTCGGCGAACGCAGTCCTGTCGTCCTCTTCATCCTTCCGCCTCAAGCCGTCATGGAGCCTCAAAGACCGGAAGGCCCGGTCGCCGAACGATATCCTCGTTTTCAACGTCGCAACTACGGCTAAGCCCTTCGTCATCCAAGTGCCGTTCCAATCCTGCCGCTGCATCTTCGTCCAGGAGGCAGCCTTCCGGAAGAGCGTCGACCGATATGCCCGGAATTCGAAAAAAACCTCAGAGATAGATCCTTCGGAGTTGCTCGCCTTCATGTTGCTCCACGAGGTCGGCCATCAGGAAAGCGGCCATCCTGGGTTCATGGACCAGGAATCTCCGGACCTGAATTTCGACGACAACGAAATCAAAGCCCGCGAGCGTGCGGCCGACGAGTTCGCTGCAAAAGCGTTGGTGACAGCCAGCAAGGACGGCGGCCGCGTGGACGCATTCCTAGCCGCGATGAAGCTCGAAATGGCTCTGTCGAAAGTCTCGTTCAACCTGAGCGGCCTCCGTATCGTGGATCATTTCGGCGGGTCGACCCTATGTTCGAAGGACCTGTTCGCCGATAAGGGCGTCAGCCATCCGAATTTCGAGCTGCGCATACTGGTGGTGAACGACATAATCTCGGGCACCGCGACTTCGCGCCAATTGCTCACCGATTTCGAAAGATGTCGCCTGACCGGATCGAGATAAGCTCGCCCGACCGTGGCGGAGGGGCAACACGTTAGGTAGATTCGAAGATGCGCCGCGTCCTGCGATTGCAAAAACGATGCGAGGCTCATACGCTCGCCGCGTTTGGCATCTCGGTGACCCATGTATTTTCGGTCCATATTGGTTTTTGTCCTCCTGATTTCGTCGTCGGCCGCGATCGCTCAAAGCCGCAAGGGTAGCGATCCGATCATCATCTGTCCGACCGCGAAGATCGCCCGTTGCGACGTCCTGGTCGATCCCATGGGGAATCCCGCTCAGCCGGTCAGATGCCCAGCCTCCCACTGCAGAGCGAGCGCGACGATCAGGGACGGTAAGAAGGTTTGCAATTTCTCATGCCCCGAGTACTTCGACATCTTCAACTGATCCCTCGGCTTGTTGCTCCACTCGCGATGGTGTCAACGCTCGCGGGCTGCGGTACTTACGTTCCGCCCCTACAGGAATATTTCGAGACGGCGTCTCCCGACGCGGTCTTCTCCGCTGGCGGTCAATTCGAATACGCTATCAAGACAAAAATCTATTGCGACATCGTCGAAGCGGTCGTCGCCAGTCGCGAGGCCGGCGTCCTACCGACGGGGTGGGCGGTTCAGACCACCCTCGATCTTCAGGTCGACGAGTCCGGTTCGTTGAACCCAGGTGCAACGTACATCGATTCACCGACGTTTTCGATCGGCGCCGGCGCCGTCTTGTCATCGCAAGCAACCAAGGAAAGCAAGTTCGGCAGCTATTGGAATCTGGACAAGCTGAAAGGGGCCGGGAGCAGTCCGTGTGCGAATGGTCGCCCCGTAGGCAGCTCTCTGCTGCTGAGCGAGTTGGGGATAGCCCAGTGGCTGAAGGACTCGCTGAGAAGTCGGTATTTCCTGCCCTCGTCCGAGGGGAAGAAGGGCGACCCGTTCTTCAAGCAGGACTTTCTATCCCTACACGTGAAGTTCATCGTCACCTCGAGCGGAAGCGTCACGCCCGCCTGGAAGCTGGTGCGCGTCACCACGGGTAACGGTGGATTGCCGCTGGTCGGGGCAGGCCGGGTTCGGACGCACGACCTCCTTCTCACTTTCGGACCCACCTTCGCTGCGGGAAGCCCGAACCTGGCGATAAGTTCGCATGCGGCCCAAGACTTCGGTATTGCGGTCTCCAACGGCCGCCGCGTGGTCCCGACGCCTTAGCGGCGCCGACGTCGGCGTTTCGTCGAGTTCGTGGAAAGCATCGTCATGACGCGCGACACCTCGCGAGCGTCGAAGGCTTCGTCGCCTTTGAAGTCGGCTGACGGCCTGGTACGATGCCATCCTTGGGGATTTCGGCGGGAATGGCAGGCGCATCGAACGATGAGCTCATCAGGATGTCCGCATTTGCGGCGCTCGATCGGCTCATGGTCGGACGGACGGTGCTTCCATGGAGCGCGATTGAGACTGGATTCGCGGCGCCGGGGTTCGATCACCGCCTACGGTTCGCCGGCCGGGCGAAGGGGATATTCAAACCCAAGGAAATGACCGGCATTCTCTCGGTGAGAACCGTCATGCCGCGCAAGGGCAGAAAGGTTTGGTACAAAGATCAGCATGACGGCCGTGATGCACTGTACGCCGGCGATTCGACGGTCCGGTACAGCTTCAGGGGCGAAGACCCGACGTCATCGGACAATCTGCTGCTCAGGGATGCGGTGGAAAAGCGCAGCCCGATAATCTATTTCGTCGCCGTCGCGCCGGCCGTTTACGTGCCGCTATACCCGGCGTTCGTCGTCGACTGGTATCCGGAGAGGCTGGAGGCAGATCTGGCTTTCGCGCCGATGACGATCGCCGGAAGGGCCGCAACACTTCCATCGACCACAATCGAACGGCGCTATCGGCTGGTCGAGGTGAAGCAACGGGTGCACCAGGCGGAGTTCAGGGAAGCCGTGCTCGATGCGTACGGATCGCGCTGCGTCATTACCGGGATCCCTGTCCGCGAGCTTCTCGATGCTTCTCACATCGTGCCTGATGCGGACCAGAATTGGGGGCAGCCCTGGATTCCGAACGGCATTCCACTGAGCAAGATTCACCATGCCGCCTACGACGCCAATCTGATCGGTATCGATCCGGACGGCATCGTTCACGTTTCGCAGCGGCTATCGACCGATTGCAGAGACCTGGACGTGGTCAAGGCGATCGACGCAATGAGAGGAGCGCGGATTCGCGCACCTCGGTCCGACGAGGATCGCCCGGACCGCAATCGACTGGCTTTGCGGTTCGAACAATACTGTGCCGCAAACTGAACTTTCCGATCTGGATTGCCGCTTGGGACGTGGTCGCTTAGAGCGGCACAAGGCGGGTGCCGACCTCGTATGCGATCGACATCGTCGCGGAGCCGTAAGAGTTCCGGTCGAAGCGGCACTACCTCTTGGGACCCACGAGCACATGGATGGCATGGTGATTGCCGGTCGCGGACGTGTATGGCACCTCGCCAGCATCAATTCCGACCGATTTCAAACCTTCGATCAATGCTTCGGCCACCGGCTTGAGGGCGGCTTGATATCCAGGGTGCAGCTCGATCTCGACGTTCTGAGCCAGCGCCGATCCCGCGAGCGGACGGCTCGTACGCTGTATGGCCGACGCGCCGGGCAGCGGCGACCAGTCGATCTGTCGCCAGCCGGCAACGTGTAGCGCCTCTTCGATGTCCCACAGGATATCCCCAATCTCTCGTTCGAAATGGCTCATGGCCGTATCGAATTCGGTCCCCGCGAACGGTCTCAGCCGGTCGGCAAGCTGCGTCTTGTTCGGTCCGATGACGTGCCGTCTGGTCTTTCTGAACTCGAGGAGCTCCTGCTCCGCCGCGGAGGCCCGATCCAGTGCGGCGGCGAGCTTCCCGCGGTTCTCGTCTTCCGCTTCCCTGGAAGCGATGATGGTCCAGCGAATGCAGAAGAACTCGATTAGAAGACCTAGCCCGATGAGTACATTTGCCGCGATGGAGCTCCAGAATTTCCGATCGGGATGATAATCGTAATAGGATAAAACGATTATCTCGATGATGATTCCGATCAGGATTCCGAGTGTCGCACCCGCCGACCACTTCTCGTAGGTCTCCAGGCGGTCGTGCGGCGACTTTTGCGTCGTATTGACGTTCGACATGAACTGGTCCCGTATGCGCGGCAGGATCGCGAATATAGCGATCATGGGCCACGCCGCCAGCGTCTGCGCTAAGGATATAACCGAACCGCTCGTGGCGATCGAGGTCATGTCCCCGACTTCGCAGCGACGGGACTGCGACGTCAAGCGCGCCTTCTACCTAGCACTGCCGGCGATCCAGCACGTCGTCATGGTCGGCACTCTTAACATGGCCATCTGGCACGACGCCCGGATCGAGGGCGGATACTGTCAGACGATGCTTCGAAGCCGGGCCACGTGCTAGATCTGATGGCGATCGGGGCCGCGGTCAGGCTCGACATCTACGCCAGCGGCGCTCTCGAACAAGCATCCCGCAATGACCGAGGGCTATGATCCTGGCCTCGGCGGTCAACCGGCGAGACCGACCCAGTCGACGTGCCCGGACGTCATGTACACGATGGCGCCCCGAGTCGAACCGGTCGCCCGAAGGTAGTGGCCGAGTTGTCGCCTGTAGGCGGAGAAGTCGGCTTCCTTGGGATCTACGTCGCTCTTCCAGTCGAAGACGATGGTGCCTTCGTCGTCGCGGGCGATCGCGTCGGCCCGACCGCCGACCAGATCGTCGGGGCCGGCCGCCGTACCGTAGACCGGCACTTCCGCGACGAGCCTTCCGCGGTATCTGTCGACGTCCGGCAGTCGCAACGTCCGCAGCGCGGTCGAAGCGAGCTCCCGCACGTCGATCGCGGAGAGCGTCGGCGCCATCGAAGACAATTGATCGAACAGTTCGTTGGACCGGGCGGTCGCGGCTTCTTGGTTCTCCTCCAACTCGCCGGAGATGAGCTCCTCCATCAGCTTGTGGAGAAGGATGCCCCGGATGCGGCCTCCTTCGACCGTGGTCTCGGCGCGTGGCAACTCTTCGCCCGTCTCGAAGGACAGTTCGTCCGTGATGACGTCGGGATCGCTGTCGCTGGGCTTGATCCAACGGACGCGGGGCGCGGCTTCGATGCGCGATCGCTCTTCCGCGAAGATCTGCGCGGTCTGCCCGTTTGCCACCGGAACGCGCGAGGCGACGGGCGTGCGGGGGAGACGGCCGATGTCGAGTTCGGGAACGGTTTCCAATTTGAAGTCGAGAAGCTTCGCCCAGGAAGCGTCGTTGCTCCATGAGAAGTCCGGAATGACCAGGAGCTCCATCGCCCGGGTGCATGCGACGTAAAGGAGCCGCACGTTCTCGTCCCTTTTCTCCGCCTCTTCCGTCCGCAGCGCGTCGCCCAGTCCCGGCGGCACCACTTGGCCCAGCGCCCAATGCAGGCTTTCGTCCCGTCTCCGGTGGACGAACGCCTCCGCCCGCCGCGGCATGGACGAGCGGTTGATCGGAATCACGACCGGCCACTCCAGGCCTTTCGACGAATGCACGGTGACGATCTCGATCGACTGTCCGTCGGCCTCCATCATGCCTTCCGGTGACGCCGATCCGCTCGACCATTCGTCGTCGATGTCCCTGGCGAACTGGACGAAGCCGCGGACGTCGTAGCTTCGGGCCCGTTCGACGAAGCCGTCAACGTTCGCGAGCGCCCGCGCCGCCTGCTCGCCGCTGCGGGCCGCGACGATGGCGCGGATGCGCAGACGCTCGATGGCCTCGGCGAGAACGAAGGCGGGCGCCGTCGCGTTGATGCGGCGGCGCAGGTCAGTCAGAACGGTCAGCACTTCCCGTGCGACCGGGTTTCGGACCGCCGCCGGTTCGGTCCGGAGAGACAGACCTGCGATCCGGTCGCCGTCGACTGGAAGATCGGCGGTGATGTCGAGCAGTTCCTGCTCGGTCAGGCCTACGAGCGGACCGCGCATGAGCGCGCCGAGCGCCAGCGTGTCGCGGGTGTCCGCCAAGGCGCGGATCAGCGCCACCAGATCCTGCGCTTCCTGCCGCTTGTAGAGGTTCTTGCCCGCCTGCGAGGCGAAGGGCAGTCCCGCCTCCTCAAGCGCGCGTTCGTACCGCCAGAGGTCCGTGGAAACCGGTGCGAGCAGGGCGATGTCGCCCGGACACAGGCGCCTCGTCTCCCCGTCGTTGAGCTTGATGTCGACGTTGCCGATGAGGCGCGAGCATACTTCGGCCACGGCCTGGGCTTCCTCGTCGCGGGCACTGTCGACCCTCGTCAACGGAGGAAGCTCCACGGAGACCTTCGCCACGCACGGCAAGCCGTGCTCGCCGGCGGCCCTCGTGGTCTGCAAGGCGACGTAGCCGGCCTGCTGCGACGACAGCCGTTCCTCGAAGCAACGGTTCACGTGATCCAGAATCTGGCCGCGAGACCGGAAGTTCGCGGTGACCCTGAGGATATTGTCAGGGAATTGCGCCTCGATCGTCTCGCGCACCCTGAGATACGTCGCCAGGTCCGCACCGCGGAAGCGATAGATCGCCTGCTTCGGATCGCCGACGACGAAGAGATGGCCGGGCCTGAGCGATCGCGCGTGCCAAGTGCGGTCGTCCTCCGCCGTTCCGCAGAGCAGGAAGATGATCTCCGCCTGCACGGGATCGGTGTCCTGGAACTCGTCCACCAGAAGCCGCGAGAAGCGTTCAGCGGCTGTCGTCCGGACGGAAGGATGGTCGCGCAGTACGTCGCGGCACGTGAACAGAAGGTCGTCGAAGTCGAGGACGGCGGCCCGCCTCTTGAACGTCTCGTACTCCGTCATCACTTCGTCGAGCTCGGCCGAGAAGATCCCGATGATGGCCGTCGCGATCCGTCCCATCAGCGCGCCGTAGACCCGGCGACATCGGCCGAAATGCTCTTCGGCCTGGTCCGCCAATCGCTCGCCGGCCGCGCCGCCGGCCTTCCGCCATAGCGTCCGGCGTCTGTATTCCCGAAGATCGGACGTATCCTTGCGCATGATCGGCAGCCACGCGGGATGCGCGAGCTCCAGTAGGCCTTCGAAGTCGGGCATCGGATCGAAACGTCCCCGGAAGTGAGAGACCAATGTCTCGAGCGCGACGATGTCCGGATCGGCCTCGGGGGGCACGTCGACCTGATCGCACCAGCGCCGGAATTCCCGCACGCTCTCCGCGAACTCGACGTCCGCCTGCGCATCGAGATCGGCGGGCAACGGCCGCGCTCCCCGATGGCGTCGGCGGAATTTGGCGAAGCTGCGCAGCAGTCCTTCGGCGTCGATCGGATCACGCCGCGCCACGGATGCGATCGGATCCCCGGCCGCTGACGCGGTCCTGTCGAGCCTGCCGCGCCACCACCTGTCGAAGATCGCGTCGAACACGAAGTCGGCCTGATCGCCGTCCAGGACATCCGCGCCGGGATCGATCGCGGCTTCGACGGAATACGTCTTCAGGAGGTCGTGGCAGAACGAATGGATCGTTCCGCAGGTCAATTCGTCGAGGCGCTTCGCGGCGCCGCGTAACATCGTGGTCTGGGCGGCGTCGGGCCCGGAGGGCAGGGCCGGCCGGAGCTCGTCCGGAATCCGGCCCTCGAGTATGCGATGGAGGTAGGAGGCGATGCGGTGACGCAGCTCGCCCGCCGCGAGCTCGGTGAACGTGATCGCCGCGATCAACCGCGGATCGATCCCGTGCGCGAGCAGCATCACCACGCGACCGGCGAGCAGGGACGTCTTGCCGGTGCCCGCTGCGGCTTCGACCAACAGGCAGGAGTCCAGCTCGGTCAACGCCCTGAGACGTTCGGCCCCGTCGACCATCTGCATCACGGAGCGCTCCAATATCGCGAGATGGCCGCGTTGATCTTGTTGCTTGCGGCCAGCTTGCGCCGTTCGTAGCCGGGCGACGCCGGGAGCGCCAATCGAAGTTCGTTCGACCTGTCGAACGAAAGCCGGCCCGAGGTGACGACGCCCTTGCGCATCATCGAGACCGCGACGTTGACGAAGGCGGCGATCTGCTCGACGGCGGCATCGAGATCGGGAAGCCTGACGGCGAGAGTATCGCCGCGCAGATAGAGCAGCCGGGCGACGACCGTCGGTTCGCCCTCAAGCAATTGTCGGCAGGCGAGCCCGTACAACGCCCGCTGCAGCTCGGACCCGCCGTCGATCACGACGCGTCCCGCGTTCCTGGGCGCCTCAGCGGTCTTGTAGTCCCAGACGCGGACGGCAGTGCCCCCGCTGTTGAGATCCAGCCTATCGATGGAGCCGCCGAGCGTGATGGGCGTCCCGGGTACCGTGACCGGAATGGTCGGATCCCACGGGAGTTGCCCCTCCGCGGCGACGGCATCCGGTTGGCCGAACGGCACTTCTGTCCAGCTTCGAGTGCCCGCGTCCGTTATCTCCTTCCGCAGCAATCCCGCGAGAGCCAACGTTGCCGCGAAGTCCACGGTATTGCGCCATAGCAGCGCCGGCGGCGTCTGTCCCCGCAGCGGCCACGCGTCCCTGACGGTCGACGAGGCGTCCGCCAGAGCGCTTTCGATCTCCGCGTCCGACGCGCGCGCATATCCGGGCACCGGCTCAAGCGCATCCACCGCGCGCCGAAGAAGCTCGTGGACCAGCTTTCCGAAGTCGTCGGGCGCGATCGTCAACGGCTGTTCGCGATCGCGAGGCGCATTCCAGCCGAGGGCGTAGCGCCACACGAAGCCGAGCGGATCCCGCAGCATCCTTCGCAGGGATGTCGCGGACTGCACGCGTTCGATCGATCTCACGACGACCGGATGTTCGGCGTCGAACTTCCCGTCGTGCGACGTGAACCGCTCGAGATGCCAATCGCGCCAGCAGGCGTCGGCCGATCGCACGCGTTCGACCTGGGCCGCGTCCTGCGGGCGGGCCATGATGCGATCGGCTTCGTTCCAGGCGTGCTCGGGAACGCGCGCTCTCGAGAGCTGCTCTTCCGGCAGGCCTTCCGGAAGCGGGCTTCGGCCCACGCGGCTTCCCTGCGCGCTCCGGCGGCCGCGGGAGAGCACAGCTCCGCCCGTCGCCGCGTCTACGACGATGCGGAAATGCCGACGGTCGGCTTCGGCGACCGGATCGACATCGACGATAGCGCTCGAAAGAACGTGATCCGGAACGATGGAGTCGTTGCCTTGCCGGCGAGGCCAGTGCCGGTCCGTCAGGCCGAGAAGCCGGACATGCGGGCGCGGCGCGGTGGCCAGATCCCGCGCCGAGCACCAGACGACGGAGTCGGCTGGGTCGTGATCGGATTCGAAGCGCGAGGACCGCAATGAGAGCTCGATGGCCTCGGGAGGCGCGCTGCGCAGCGCGCTCTGCCATAGCTGTAGCGCCCTACCGTGCAGAACGAGGACCGCGGCTTCGGCCGCCGCCGAGATGCCCCGTGCGAGGATATCCACGATCGGCAATGCGCCCAGCGCGTCTGCCAGAGACGCATCGTTCGCCGCGGCCGCCGAGATCGCGCGTCGCCATTCTTCTGGCCGCGACAAGGTCGCGCCGCGCGGCAGCGAGGTCAACCAATTCGCGGGCAGGCCTTCGAATGCGCTGCGCTCGCCCCGGCAAAGGGAAACGAGACGTCGCAAGCGTTGCTGGTTTAGACCATGTTGAAGCACGTCTGCCAGCGCGGCGCACCGCTGACCGTCGCGGGTCGAAAGCGCGGGGATCCCGTGCGGGAAGGCCAATCCGAAGCCGGTGTCCTGCGCGAGGGCACGGAAGTGATCGTCCCACGGCGCCGTTCCCGCCGACACGATCGCGATCTGGTCCGGCCGGGCGACGCCGGAGGCGATCAGATTGCGTGCCCACCGCAGACTTTCGATGGCCTCGTGGTGCGGATCGGCGCAGGACACGGCGGAGGGCGCCGGATGGTCGACTTCGGGCGGCCGCACGATCCTTCCCGCGAACCAATCAGTCTCCGCGTACGGCGACGCGATCCATTCGATCGGGACCTCTTTCGCCAAGGCGTCGAGCAGGGGCCGCCAAAGCGGGGGGATCAAGGAGAGGCGATCGATCGTCAGTGGTCCGATCGCCCGGGACGCGTGCCGTATCCTGGACAGAGCCGCGTCGCGCAGGTCGATCGGAAGCGCCGTCGCGAGCGGCAGGTCCAAGCGTACGCGCTCCTCGATAGTGGCCAGATCCGCGAGGCGGGCAATCTTCGGGTCCGTGCTCCGAAGCGATATATCGGCGTCCCAGACCTTACGGAGGGCGCGAGAGACCGCCCGTGTCATGCCCGGAAGGAGCCGCACCTTCTCTATTTCTCGAAAGCCGCCCGCCGCGAGAGCGTGCTGGATGGCACGATCGAGCTGCTCTGAAGGTACGGGCGATCTGAAACCTCCGGCAACGCGGGCCGCGAGATTCGGAAGGGTCAGGATCTGGAGGCCGCATTCGTTGGCTCGGGCGGCGACGGCACGGCGCATCTCGAACGCGAGCGCACTACCAACTATCGAGGTTCGCGGTTGGAGCATCGTTGGCTGAGTCGCCTCTCAGGATTCGTCGCCGATCATCGTATCACCTTGCCGCGGATCCGCCGCCGAAAGGGCAAGTGAAAGTTCCGCGGAAGGCGCAGTTTCGAAGAGCCTCGGTTCGGCGCCGATCCCGGACCATCGCTACCTGCCGGGCTTGGCGAGGAGTTCGCTGACGGTCACGCGTAGGACGCCGGCGATCTGCTCGATGATTAGCAGGGTAGGGTTGCGCGCCCGGTTTCAATGAGCGATATCGCCGCTTGATCCGTCTTCAGAGCGTCAACCACGTCCTTCTGACTGAGTCCCTGAGTCTTCCGCAGGCGACGCAAGTTCGTGGCAAGGATTCGTGCGGCGGCCGACTTCCGCTCAGGGAAGCGTCGGCCGAACGGCTTGTTCGACCCTTCCTTGTCGGGCGGGTTTACGCTCGGGCTCGCGGGGCGTTTCGGCAATCCGATATCCGATCTTTGGATGCTGCCCGATGCGGGCGACCGAAGACATGGGAGCGGCCACCGTCGGGTTGCGTCAATCCCGACGCCCGCTGTTCCACGGTTTCGGCTCTCGTGCGGAACTACCAAGCGTCGGCCGACCTTGAATTCCGCCCGTTCGCCTCGGCCCGTGCCATGCGTTAGGCCGCCCTCTAGGGCTGGCGCCGACGCCTCCCGGTCTCGCTGCGGGAAGGCGTCGTTCACTTCCGTCGCCATGATCTTGTCGTGGACCGTGTTGAGGCGGAGCACGAAGGCTCTGCGGTCTCACGCAACGCCGCGACGCGTGTCGGGAAGGTCAGGAGCCAGGTTCCGCCGAAATCGTCACTGCAGGGATCGTTTCCGCCGACATGAGCTGGATCTTTGGCTTAAAAACACCCGGTTCCAGCTCGAAATGGAGGAAATGGACCTATTGCCTGATTCAGTAATTAGTCATATATGACGTTTTATAGATCGTTCTTAGTCAGATATGGTTGGATCATGGGCTCGCCGAAATCAGGTACCGCACTCGAACGCCTTGGCCACGACCTCCGGTCGGCTCGCCTGAGCCGTCGTGTGGCGGTGGCCGATCTGGCAGCGCGCGCGGGTACGTCGCCTAGCACCATCGCGCGTCTGGAACGAGGCGACCCCGGGGTCGCGGTCGGCACGCTCGCGGACGTGCTCGTCTCTCTCGGGCTCATCGAGAAATTGGCAGACCTCGTCGACATCCGAAAGGACGATCTGGGTTTGGCGCTCACCTCGGAGCGGTTGCCGCAGCGTGGTCGCTCGTACGCGTCCAAGCTGCGCAGGCAGGAGAAGCAAGAGGACAAGGCTGGGAAGGACGAACCGGACGACGTTGATCCGAACGGCGTGGCCTTCTGATGACCGAATACTATGCCCGCGTCGCGCTTGGAGAAGGCTTGACCCCCGTCGGCGAGCTGCGTTTTACGCAGACCGGGCCTCGTCAGTTTTCGATCTTCAGCTACGATCCGGCCTGGGCGAAGGATCCTCGCGCCTTCGCCTTGCAGCCGAACATGCCCTTCGACGCCGGGCCGTTTCATGCGTCGGCGCAATCTGGAAATGCCCGCGAGGCGCTCGCCGGTGTCTTTTCCGATACCGCACCCGATAGCTGGGGACGCAGACTGCTCGAACGAGCCTACGGCAACGGTCTGACCGAATTCGAATACCTCACGCTGTCCGACGATGCATGCCGGCAAGGCGCGCTGCGCTTCGTCGACGCCCTGGGAAAGATTATCACCGGCAAGGCCAACGAAGCGGTACCGCGCCTCCTCGATCTGGAGGCGATCACGACGATCGCCCGGGCCTACGAGCAGGGCAAGGAGATATCGCCAGCGGACATGCAGGCGCTTGCCGGCGCCGGCGGCTCGGGCGGCGCTCGGCCGAAGGCCAACGTTCGTGACGGCGACGTTCTCTGGCTCGCCAAGTTCACTTCCGTCCATGACCAGCACCCGATCGAACAGGTGGAGGTTGCGACGCTGAACCTCGCGCGGATGTGCGGCATTCGCATTCCCGAGGTGAGACTGGAGCTTGCCGACACGAAGTTTCCTGTTGCGCTCGTTCAGCGCTTCGATCGGCGCGGCCGCGCCCGCATTCCCTACATTTCCGCGAGAACGGCGCTTGGGAAAACGGGCGCGGAACTCGGTTCGTATACGGAGATCGTAGATTTCATGCGGGCGGCAGCTCCGGATCCGAAAGTCGATTTCGAAGAGCTCTATCGACGAATGGTCTTCACCATTCTTGTGTCGAACAAAGACGATCATCTGAAAAACCACGGCTTCCTGTATGTCGGTTCGGGACGCTGGCGTCTCTCGCCGATGTTCGACGTGAACCCGGCACCGGATCGCAATCCACATCTCGAGACGGCGATCATGGAAGGCGGCACTCACGACCGGTCGATCAAGCTCGCCCTGGAGGCTTGCGAGTTTTTCGAAATCACCGAAGCCGACGCGCGGAAAATCATCCGAGCTACGGCTCAGCGCGTATCCGATGGATGGCGCGAGACGTTCCGACGGGCGGGGGTTAGCGGCGCCCAGTCGCGCGATTACGAAGCCGCCTTCGTGCACGATCAGAGCGAGATAGCGCTTGGACTCTAATTCATCATATATAATAGAATAACTTATATAAGTAGTCATATATGACTAATTAAAGGGAGCGTTTCTGGGAGCTAAGGGTTCTGTCCGACGTGGGTGAGCGAACCGCGCCCCGCACGCAAACTAGCCACCACGATCAAGCAGCTTTCGGGTTGCCGCGCAGGTCACGAAACTTCCGGCTCTCCTTCGCGTAGGCGGCGAGCAGCGTCTTCACCACAAGGCCATGCCTTCGGCCTTCAGGTCGATCTTTTGCGCGCGACTATAGTGTTGCTCGGTGACAGGGGCGAGCTTCTCGCGTTCCTTGGTTTTGCCGAACGAAGTCTTGTGGCCGAGAATGGCCGTCGCCGCTCCGCCCAGACGTCTGTCGTCGAGATAGGTGGCGATCGTGCGCCTGCAGTCGTGCAGACTCCACCTTTCGATGCCGTAGAGCGCGAAGAGATCGAGCCGCTGCTTTTTTGGGCGCGGCAAGCGATCGACGAGGACCACGGAGGCAACCTGAAGGTCGACGGCGCCACGGCTCCTCATCACGGGGCGGCCTGGTGAATTCCCAGGCAAGCCAGTCGGCATCGTAGCGGAAATCGATCGCGCCGCTGGACTCACGCTTGAGCACCCCCGTGTGACGGCCATTCACGAACACATTCAGCGGGGCATTTGCTCGTGGGCGGCCCATCAGAAGATATCCTCAATGTCGGCCGCGTTTGCTTTGCTCCGCGGACGAACAACGAGCTCGAGATCAAGCGCAGCCAAGGCCTCCATCACAGTGTGAAGCTGCACGGCCGGTGCGCCTGCCTCCAGCCGTGATACGGTCCCTTGGCGAAGGTGGATGTTTTTCCCGAGATCGGATTGCGTCAGTCCTGCTTTCTTGCGGGCCCGGCGCAGGATGGCGCCGAGCTGTTTTTCTGTTCGCGCGATTTGCTGGGTCATGGCCCCACCTCCGGAGCGAAATATACGCGATCGCGTATAAATCGGCCGCATACGCGATCGCGGATAAGCTCTCAGCCCTGCCTAAAAGCCCCAAAAACGGTCCGACTGTTAAGTATTTCGAAAGGTCTCACACCTCGTCGGCCTACTTCTGGTTGACTGCGAGCCAGACAAAAGGAAGGGTTGAAAGCGGCAGACCTGAACACAGGCGGCTGGGGAGTTGCGTCATGAGTATCAGTGCCGGCGCCACCGCGCCGATAACGCCTGCTGCGTTCATAAAGAAATGGAAGAAGGCGTCTTTAACCGAACGACAAGCCGCCCACGAGCACTTCCTCGATCTTTGTGCGCTCTTCGGACATCCAACGCCTACCGAAGACGACCCAACCGGTGAGCGCTTCGCCTTCGAGAAAGGCGCCACAAAAGTAGGCGGAGGCCGCGGCTTTGCCGATGTGTGGAAGAGGGACCACTTCGCTTGGGAATACAAGCGCAAGAATGGAAACCTAGACGCGGCTCTTCTTCAACTCATCCGCTATGCGCCGGCTCTTGAGAGCCCCCCGCTACAGGTCGTCTGTGATGTCGAGCGCTTTCGTATTCACACGGCCTGGACAAACACAGTCCCGACGACCTACGAAATCGAGCTTGAGGATCTGGCCGAGCCCGCCAAGCGTGAAATCCTCCGTAACGTCTTCCATGCGCCCGAGAAGCTGAAGCCGACCAAGACGCGTGCCGCAGTGACGGCCGAAGCGGCCGACAAATTCTCCACGATTGCCTCACGCTTGCGGGGCAAAGGGACAGCCGACGAGATCGCGCATTTCGTCAATCAGCTCGTGTTTTGCTTTTTTGCTCAAAGCGTAAAGCTTCTGCCCGATGGACTGTTCCCGAAGCTCCTCCAGCGATCTTCGCAGAATCCCGACCGCGCCAAGAACTATCTTAACAAGCTCTTCGAGGCCATGGAGAGCGGTGGTGAGTTCGATCTCAACGACATTGCATGGTTCAACGGCGGTCTATTCGATGGCAGGCGCGCGCTACCGTTGGATGCCAGCGATATCGGCCTTCTCGTAGCCGCGGGGAGCCTAGACTGGAGTCTGATTGATCCGACCATTTTTGGCACATTGTTTGAGCGCTTTCTTGATCCAGATAAGAGAGCGCAGATCGGCGCTCACTACACGGATCAGGACAAGATCGCCAAGATCATTGATCCGGTCATTCTTCGTCCGCTAAGGGCGGAGTGGGAACTTGCCAAGCAAGAGATCACAGCGTTCCTGCACGGCGAGCGCACGCCGCCAATGCGCAAAAGGCCTCAGAGACGTATGACGAAGCAAGAGGCCGCCGAGGAGACCCGGTCGCGATACCTCGAGCGCCTTCGTAACCTCCGCATCTTGGACCCCGCTTGCGGCTCTGGCAATTTTCTTTACCTGGCCCTCCAAGGCGTGAAAGACCTCGAGAACAAGGCCAACCTCGAGTGCGAGATACTCGGGCTCGAGCCACGCTTGCCGGTTGTGGGGCCTGAGATCGTGCGCGGCATCGAAATCAACCCGCTGGCCGCGGAGCTCGCTCGCACAACGATTTGGATCGGCGATATTCAGTGGCGCCTGAGAAACGGAATCCATGCCAAGCCCAAGCCGATCCTGCGAAAGCTTGACGCCATTGAAGGTCGGGACGCTCTGGTCGCGGCGACCTCGACTCTCCTGAGCCACGGTAAGAGGGGAGGCGCCAAAGATCGGTCAGACGCGCAATATGTGGAAGCAGACTGGCCTGAAGCCGAATTTATTGTCGGCAACCCGCCGTTCCTCGGCGTACGGCTCATGCGCCAAGCACTCGGCGATGATACGGTGCAACGCCTGTTTGAAGTCTATGATGGGCGCGTTTCGCGCGAGGCTGATCTCGTTTGCTATTGGTTTGAAAAAGCCCGCAGAGCTCTGCTGTCCGGTCAGACGTCACGGGTCGGTTTGGTCGCAACAAATTCCATACGCGGCGGAGCCAACCGTAAGGTCCTAGAGCAGATCGGGGCCGACGCCCGGGTATTCGAAGCTTGGAGCGATGAACCGTGGGTCGTTGATGGCGCTGCTGTCCGCGTTTCTCTCGTTTGCTTCGGGAAGGGCGACGACGCCTTGAGACTTGACGGCGAACCAGTCGCCTCGATTAACCCGGACCTCAGTAGCACAATCGATCTCACCAAGGCACGCCGTCTCGCCGACAACGCTGGTGTTGCTTTCATGGGAGATACCAAAGGAGGTGCCTTCGACGTACCGGGAGAGCTTGCGCGCAAGTGGCTCAAGTTACCTCTTAATGCCAACGGCAGGCCAAACTCGGATGTCTTGCGACCTTGGCGCAACGGAATGGACATGACACGTCGCTCCCGTGACATGTGGATCATCGATTTCGGTTGGGAAATGTCGGAGCGCGAGGCCTCACTCTACGAAGCTCCATTTCAATATGTGAAAGAGTACGTCCTTCCAGAGAGGTCCAAAAACAGGCGCGACGCTTATCGCGAACGTTGGTGGCGCCATGTGGAACCGCGCCCCGGTATGTGGAACGCGCTCAAGGGGAAAGATCGCGTCATCGTAACTCCCGAAGTTTCGCGTCATCGAGTTTTCACGTGGTTGTCGACCCAGGTCGTGCCTGATCACAAGCTGCAAGTTATCGCTCGTGATGATGACACGACTCTCGGTATTTTGCTTTCAAAATGGCATCTGATGTGGTCGCTTGGCGTTGGTTCGTGGCACGGCGTCGGAAATGATCCGCGATACACAATCAGCTCATCCTTTGAGACATTTCCGTTCCCCACGGGGCTTACGCCAAACCTTCCTGCCGCACGCTTTGCGCGTGAAGGGCGTGCAACAGCCATATCGAAGGCTGCGCGACGTCTTGAGGAGCTCCGCCAAGCATGGCTAAACCCGGCCGGCCTGGTTCGAGCCGAAGCCGAGGTGGTGCCGGGCTATCCGATGCGCGTTGTAGCTTCAGATGCGGCAGCAGAGAAATTGCTTCGTGAGAGGACGTTGACCGATCTTTACAATCAACGTCCGCATTGGTTGATCGAGGTTCACAGGGCGCTCGATAGCGCAGTCGCCGCGGCCTACGGTTGGCCGTCGGACATATCGGACGAAGACGCCTTGGCAAATTTGCTGGCATTGAACCTTTCGCGAGGCCAAATGGACCAGCTCTCGAAGAAAAGCCGAGCCGTCGGCTCGGATGAAGATCGGCGCGCACCGCAATTCAAGCTGCCCATCTCCGGTGGCAAGCAGGTTAAGGCAGACGCGACGAGAAGCCGCACGCCTGCAAAAAATGGTTCGGCGACAACTAGCTTACGATCAGGGCGCCGCCGAAAATCCGCATAAAACAGGTGTAATGCGAATCCTAGAGTCACCCTAACCACGTGCTTTAAAGATGATGGGAGTCCTAGGATCCTTAAAATTTCCAGATCCCACCAGTCAGCCGCGGTTTCGGTCATTCGGGAAATAGGAAAATATTCCGTAATCTATGTTATGCGAACAATATTTGTAGCCGCAATATAGAGATGACACCCCTCCGCAAAGTTGAGATGGCACTCCACGGTTGGAATGCAGTTGCGGAGAACGGCAATCGTGGTGGTGTCGATGAGTGAAGCCGAGTTTTCGCGGCTCAATGTGCTTCTGGAGGTTCAAGCCAAACGACTGACTGTGGCAGAGGCGGCCAGCGTACTGCGGTTGCAACGGCGACAGGTGTTTCGGCTGTTGCGGGGGCTGCGGCAACGCGCCCGTGCAGATTGAGGATCTGGATTTGCCCCCGGCTGTAGCGGATGAGATTAGCTTGCTGCAAGGTATTGGCGACCAGCGACACACTGTTGCGGCGTGCCCCGATCACCTGCGCCATGGCCTCCTGCGTCAGTGGTAGCCGGTGGTCGCCCGACAGATCATGGGTGTGCAGCAGGCAGCGCGATAGCCGCGACACCACTGGATGGGCTGCGTTGCAGCCCGCGGTCTGCTGCATCTGCGCGTAAACCGCGAGGCCGTGACGCGTAAGCAGCGTCCGTAGGGTCGCGCTCTGCTCGGCCGCGATGCGTAACCGGTCGAGGTCCATCACAGACGCGGCACCGGGGACCAGCACGACCGCCGTGTTCAGCGCGCAGGTATCGCCCACGGCTGTGAGTGCCCCGAGCAGGCTGTCGCGGCCGATCATGGCGACCGAAACAGCTCTCTGGCGCGCGTGATGAGTGACTTGTGATCTAGCCAGGCGATGCGTTGGTCTCCGCGGCTAAGCGCTTCAGAAAACCTGCGAAGCACCGCGCTGTAATTCTTGACAGTGGTTGGGGATAGCCTGCTGCTACGAGCTGCCTCACTGATGAGCGCCTCGTCTTCCGCCGGAACACTTCGTTTGCGCCCGGGACCGCCTAATGCAACACCGGACTCAAGATGCCCCCGAAGGGCGTTCAAGGCCGGACTCATTCTCGGGTCAAGCGGAAAGAACTCCTTAGCGTGGGTTACGAGCGAATCGTGATCGAGGGCAGAAATCGATTGCCCTCTAAGCGCGAGATCACGCCCAAGCTGCCGAAGAGCCTTTGCATAACTATTGAGCGAATTGGCACTCAGTCCTTGGCGCTCACCCGCCGACCGCACCGCGTTGTCGATGAGGGAACGGTCTTCATCAGATAGATGAGGAACTTCAGTGGATCCGCCTCCAGCCGCCCCGCGCCTAAACTCCTCAATCATATTCAAGGCGGGAGACATATTTCTATCCTGGGGAAACAGCTCTCTAGCGCGCGTGATGAGTGCCTCTTGATCTAGCCAGGCGATTCGTTGGTCTCCACGGCTAAGCGCGTCAGACAACCTGCGAAGCACGGCGCTGTACGTCTTGACAGCGTTTGCGGCGCGCTTGCTGCTACGAGCTGCCTCACTGATGAGCGCCTCGTCTTCCGCCGGAACACTTCGTTTGCGCCCGCGACCGCCTAATGCAACACCGGGCTCAAGATGCCCCCGAAGGGCGGTCAAGGCCGGACTCATTCTCGGGTCAAGCGGAAAGAACTTCTTAGCGTGGGTTACGAGCGAATCGTGATCGAGGGCAGAAATCGATTGCCCCCTAAGCGCGAGATCATTCCCAAGCTGCCGAAGAGCCTGTGCATAACTATTGAGCGAATTGGCGCTCAGTCCTTGGGACATCGTCAACTTAATCGACCGCCGAGCCGAAGAAGGCGATTCTCAAAGGTTCGAGATTCGGCGACAACGCCTGTCGTGGAGATCTCGCGCCAAGTCGCGAAGGCTCGCTCGCGCGAAGCACGACGGAAGTCGGCGATGACGGCTCCGGGATAGGGGATGTGGAAAAGGTTCGCGACCTGATCGTGAACTGACAGAAACCGTTGAGCCTGACGGGACGATTTGAAACGCTTCATGATCCGCTCGCGTCGCCGCGTCGGCTGATGAGAATTCTCGGCCCGATTGTTGAAAGCTTTGTGCTGGCGATGTTCGACGTGCAAGCCCATCTTCGCCCTCGCAGCGCCGTACGAACGGAGCTTGTCCGTGATCATCACGCGCGGCGGCGTGCCGGCGGATTTCAAGAGCTTCTTCATGAGCCGCTGCGCAGCGCGCGAGTCTCTTCGGCGCTGGATCAAGACGTCGAGAACGAAGCCATTCTGGTCGACAGCGCGCCAGAGCCAATGCTGTTCGCCCGCGATCGAGATAACGACTTCGTCCAAATGCCATTTGTCGCCGCGAGCGGGAGCGCGCTGGCGGATCCGATCGGAGAATGCCTTGCCGAATTTCCGTCCCCACTGGCGCACGGTTTCATAGGTCACGTCAATGCCACGCGCCGCCAGCATTTCCTCGACCATGCGCAAGCTTAAGGGAAACCGGAAATACAACCAAACGGCATAGCTGATCACGTCCGGTGGGAAGCGATGACGGCGATAAAGAGAGTCCCGGGCGGTTGGCATGCTGCTCGTCTACCCCTTCGGCCACTCCAATTCGTTAACTTGACGGTACCCAGGAAGGCGTGCGCCTGCAGCGCATCGCCGACCAGGATCGCAGTAGCTTCGCCGAACTTGAGTGCACGGTCGGAAGGCCGCGGCGAAGCACGTCGTCGTCCATCGCGGGTAGATCGTCGTGAACCAGGGTACAGGCGTGCATCATCTCGATGGCGGCGGCGACGACGTCGAGCATGTGTGCCGGTGTGTCGGCCAGTGCGCCGGCAGCCAGACAGAGCAAGGCGCGGGTACGCTTCCCGCCATGCAAGGTGGCGTAGCGCATCGCCGCCATCAGCTCGGTCTCATCGTCATGTTCGGCGCAGAGAAGACGCGCCAGCTCCAGTTCGACCCGCTTTGCGCCGTCCTGCATCCAGATCTCGGGG